>CAYRCA010000001.1:0-4934 GCA_964422565.1 uncultured Acidobacteriota bacterium
GTAGAGCGACGCATTCGTAATGCGTAGGTTGGGGGTTCAAGTCCCTTCGCCGGCTCCAGGTGGGATACCCGGAATCCTTGCCGCACCCAAGTGCCTGGGGAGATCAATCGTCGCTTGTCGCGGACTTCGGCACCGACTTGCGAAACAATGGCAGGAGCTGTCGGATCCTCTCAACCCTGCTCCCGTAGAATTCGATCCCGAAGTGTCGATCTTCTTGATCGATATAGAAAACATGGGCAGACAGAGACACGCTGTAGTCCTTCAGATGGAGGGTGATCTGAAGGTCGCTTCCTTCTCGGGGGATTCGATCCGTATTTTCCACCCGCGCCCCCCCGAAGGAGAGATTGACGACCTTGCCCGTGAAACTACCCTCTTCCGCCTCGCAGATGCAGGGAATCGAAACCGTCCAGCGATGGAATCTGCGCCTGTCTCTGAGCATGGCTCACCGGTTCTGAGTGTCTCTTGACAGGGTCAGTATACCGGCTCGCGGTGACGCGCGGGCCGCGTTTCACGGCGCGAAGAAGAGCGGCATCAAGCGCCTGCGGATTTCGGGGTCAGTCCGCCGTCGAGGAAGCAGACCGGCGCCGCCGCCAGGCCCGCGAGGAGAACGGTTCCACCGAGGCCGGACGACAGTACATCCGACGTTTTCTCCCAGGCGAGACGGCCGAACCGGTTTTTTCCCGAACGCGGGGAGACCGCTCCGAAACGCGGGGAAGGTCATGCGGTGTTGCCCTTCCCAAAGTCCGGATAAAGCCCGCGCCAAAAGAGTCGCGCGGCGGGCGGCGGGGAGGGCGCCTATTGAATGACGGCCGGGGCGACGTCGGAACGGCGCTCGCCCTTTACGGGTCGCGATCCGGGATCACCGGCAGGAAGGAACCCGACCCGGACCGCCGGGGCGGCTCTTCACGTCGAACACCCAGGATCCTCAGCGCCGTCCGGGCGCCTACACCGGGGCCGTCGCGGCCCGGTGATCCGAGAAATGTCCACGCCAGGGCCCGAACCGGGAGCGGCAGCCTCGACGTCGTCCATTCCTCGCCCTCCGGCGCGGGGAAGAAGTCTTGCAGCGCGCCGCGAGGGTTCTCCCGGAGTTTGTCCATCCAGGAGACCCGATGTACGCAGGAAATCGTGCAGTATGGAGCACATTCCTTGGCGGAAAGGGACTCGCGCCGCAAATCCTCACGATCGTAGTCGGCGAGAGGAATGCCGGGGTGCCCCCGCTGTTGCGAGCAGTAGTGAACGAGGCCGTCTTCACAGATGTACAGGTAGCGACCGCCGGCCCGGCAATGCCAATCGTTGGGCAGGCCGCGGACGAGATTGTCCTGAAACGGGTTGTGGCTCGAAGCGCGGAACAGGGGTTTCTCCAGCTTCTTGAGCTCGGCGTAGATCCGTTGCTGTTTTTCCTCCAGCGGCTTCAGCCGTCCGCCGGGGTCGTGGATGATGCCAACCGTGCTGGACAGTCCCAGCTCTCGGGTCCGACGAGCGATCGTCAGTGCATCTTCAGGTCGTTCGAGAGCACCGCCCAAGACGGTGTTGATGTTGACGTCGAACAGCGCGTGGCGCGCCAGATCCCGCAGCTTCCGGTCCAAAACCCTCAGGCTCTTCTTCGAGACGTCGTCGGGAAGAACGTTGTCGATACTGATCTGGAGATGATCCAGTCCGGCACGGTTCAGGGCGAGAATCCGACGCGGCGAGAGGAGAAGGCCGTTGGTCAAGATCCCGGCCAGCATGCCGCGCCGCCGGATATGGCGGACGATTTCCTCCAAGCCGGGGTGCAGCATGGGTTCGCCGCCGCTCAGGTGAAGCATCGGCGTCCCGAGCCGGGCCAAATGGTCGACGCGGCTCAGAATCTCCGGCGTGGGAACGGGCTGGGACGTCTGGTCGAACTCGTTGCAGTAGGTGCAGGAGAGGTTGCATCGGCGGATCGGCACCAGGTGAGCGAGAATCGGGCGCGACGGTGTAACCAGCGAGCCGGCGAACAGACGAGCTTCCCGAAACCGCCGTTGAATAGATTTAATACGCCGCGTCAGCATCGGTGTGATTGCGATTCCCAGCCTATCACGACCGGAGGTCCGATGCGGTCCGCGCGGGTCAATCAGGCGAATTCCTCGTGGTGCGAATGCCGGTAGAGAAGGAAGAGGCCCCAGGCGACGCCCAGACCCATCAGGCCCGCTCCAAACAGGTGGGAGGCAAGGGCCAGGGAATGGTCGAGCTTGAGGAGACCCAACTCGTTCAGAATGAACTCCCAGTCATGATAACCATAAGGCGCCTCGCGCCCGGTAACACCGCCCAAGAGAGGAAGGGTGCCCGCGCGGGCGTCATTGACGTAGGGGGCGATGTCTAGAAAGTTCTCCCCAAGCCACCAAAGGCAGACCGCGGCACCGAAGGAGTCCCTTCGTTGCCAGAGCAGGGCCGCCCCGCACACCAGGGGAACCAGCAACTGCATCAGGGTTCCGCCCATGGCCCCGGCCAGTCTTCCGAGGGGTGCGAAGACAAGATGTCCCGCCTCGTGAAAGGGCAGATTCACCAGATGGAGGACACTGTCGCCGGCCAGGTTGTCGCCCGGAGCGCCCGCCGCCAACATCAATCCCCAAACGCCCAGCAGGCCAATCAGCAACGCCCTCGCCAGCCAACCGGCGCGGCTCATTTGAGGCGGGTGGAAGAAGAGCGACCACAGGCTCGACCCGCGGGCGACGGCGTTTCGCCGGGCGAGGAACTCGGGGTCCACATTACGACGGGCGTACTTGTAGAGAACGATCCCACATCGGGGACACTCGGAAAAAGGGTCCCCGTGATGGAAGCCACACCGGGGGCACTTCCGACTCGAGATCATCGCGCCTCTCCAGAGTATGCCGATCCCCGGCGGCCCCGGAGCCTGGCCGCCGCCTTCCGGGATCAGCCTACCAGCTGAGTCTGCCGCCGTCGGTGATCGGAATCTCAATTGGGGCCGGAAGGAGACGAGGAAGGGGGTAGTCCGGGACGCTGCGGAACGGTTTCCGCAACGAGCCTTCAAAGAGGAAGAGGGTAGAAAGAGGACTGTCCCTTGCAGCGAGCCTGCAGGGAGAGAGCGGACTACCCCTCGGAGGAGAGTGGTAAGCTAGGAAGTCATGCTTCTGCATCGCCGCCGGTTCCTGCAGGCCGCGGCCGCCGTCGGCATCGGGTCGGTTTCGGCGGGAGCCGCGACTTATCAGTACGGTCGCCGACTGGAAACCGGATGGCTGGACGTCGTGCGGGTTGAGATTCCGACCGACGATAGCTGGGCCGCCCTGGAGGGCCTCAGGATCGCCCTTCTTAGCGATTTTCACCTCTACCCCTATACGCGCATCGACTTTCTTCGCCGGGCCGTGGCCGAGGCTGCGGCCCTCAAGCCCGATCTGGCGGTTCTCACCGGGGATTTCGTCCAGGAGCGCGCCGACGCCATATTCGAGCTCGCTCCGGCCCTGGCGGAACTGGGGACCCCGTTGGGAGTGTATTGCGTCTTGGGCAACCACGACCTGTGGCGGGGGCGGGCAACCGTTCAGTGGGGTCTGGCCCAGTCGGGTCTGCCGGTCCTCAACAACCAGGGTTTGATGTTGGAGTGGGCCGGACGGCCCTTCTACCTGGCGGGAGTCGACGACTGCTGGAGCGGCTATCCGGACCTCGGCGCCGCCATGTCCGAATGTCCTTCGGAGACGCCGGCGATCCTGCTGTCCCACGAACCCGACCCGGCCGACGAGTATGCCCGCGATCCGCGGATCCGCCTCCAGTTATCGGGCCACAGCCATGGCGGACAGGTTCGAATTCCGGGGATGGGGTCGCCGTTTCTGCCGCCCTACGGCAGGAAGTACGACATGGGGCTCTTTCGTGTCGGGGGGATGTGGCTTTACACCAACCGGGGACTCGGCGTCAGCGTTCCGATTCGTATCAATTGTCGGCCGGAGGTGACCGAGATCGTGCTTACGGCTCCGGGGGGCTGACACGGTCTCTCGGGTTGCGGGTTTCGGATCCCGGGTGGAAACCGCGGTTCTGGTTTCGCGGTTCCCGGCCGCCGGGGGGACTGGGACCCGGCCCGAGTTCGCCAAAGGAAGTTCCAGAGGGAAGAACGGATGGAAGGCTTGTTTTCGGTCGAGGTGATCGGTTACTCGGGATACAGGTTGGACGAGCGGCCGGTTCGTTTCCGGCTGGGTGATCGGTGGTATGAGGCGGAGGAAATCCTGGACCGCTGGTACGGCCCGGCCGACAACTACTTCAAAGTCAGAGCGGGCGACGGGAACCTTTACATCCTGCGGCGGGACGGGTCGGGCCGCTGGTCTCTGGAGTCCTACCGTCGGGGCCCGGATCACCCGCGACCCTGATCGTCGTACGAGTGAACTGCTCGGATTACCGGCCCAGCCCGTCGTCCAGAAGGAAGCGACCGCTCAGGGTCGCTCCACCCAATCCAGAATCACCTTACCCGAGTTTCCCGACCGCATCACCTCGAAGGCCCGCTCATACTCGGTGAAATGAAACCGGTGGGTGATCACCGGGGAAATGTCCAGCCCGGTCTGAAGCATCGACTGCATCAAGTACCAAGTCTCATACATCTCGCGTCCGTAGATACCCCGGATGGTGAGCATGTTGAAGATCACCGTGTTCCAGTCGATCGCCAGTTCCTCGGTGGGAATGCCCAGCAGGGCGATCTTCCCCCCGTGGCACATGTTGGCCAGCATTGCCTTGAAGGCCTCCCCGTTGCCCGACATCTCGAGGCCAACGTCAAAGCCTTCCTTCATCCCAAGATCTTTTTGGGCCCGAGCGATCGATCCGTCTCTCACATCGAGGGCGACGGTGGCGCCCATCCTCTCGGCCAAAGCCAGGCGATACGGGTTCAGATCGGTAGTCACCACGTACCGGGCCCCCGCGTGTTTGGCGATGGCCGTCGCCATCAGGCCGATGGGCCCGGCGCCGGGGATGAGGATGTC
>CAYRCA010000001.1:4944-28076 GCA_964422565.1 uncultured Acidobacteriota bacterium
GACGGGGAAGGCCAGCGCGCTGTGAGTCGCGTTGCCGAAGGGATCGAAGATCGACAGAACGTCCATGGGAATGGTGTCGTCCGCGTGCCAGACGTTGGTCACCGGAATGGCGAGGTACTCGGCGAACGCGCCGGGTCGGTTGACCCCGACACCTCTGGTTGCCCGACAAAGCTGGCGGCGTCCAGCCAGGCAGTTCCGACAACGGCCGCACACGATGTGGCCCTCGCCTGAAACGATGTCGCCCACCGCCAGATCGCTCACGTTTTCGCCGAAGGCGGCGACCGAGCCGACGAATTCATGGCCGACGGTCATGGGAACCGGGATGGTCTTCCGCGCCCAGGCGTCCCAGTTCCAGATGTGCACGTCGGTACCGCAGATCGACGATTTGTGTACCCGGACCAGGACGTCGTTGATTCCGAACTCCGGGACTGGAACCTCCTCGAGCCAGAGACCCGGCGCCGCTTCCCTCTTGACGAGAGCCCTCATGGTCTTTCGCATGGTGGCCAATCATAGCGCAGTTCCGGACGGTGTGGGCCCGGGTCTTGACTATCGGAGGCTTGCCCAAATCGAGAGGGGAAGCGGCGAATACTCGTGTTGCCGCCGCCCTGGCGATGGGCCCGCGGCACTCTCCCGGACTTGCGCCGACAGGCTTCGATCGGAAAAGATAGGTGAGAGGCTCGATTGGTAATTTTCCTGCTTTCGGTGGCTACGCTTTGGCAGAGGGAGGTGGTCCGCTTCCTGCGGCAGAGAAGCCGAATTTTCGGCGCGCTGGGGACCCCTCTTGTCTTTTGGATCCTCATCGGCTCCGGGCTCGGCGCCTCCTTTCAGCCCCCCAACGTGGTCCGTGGTGTGAACTACCTCGAGTACTTCTATCCCGGAACGATCCTTCTCGTCATTCTTTTCACGGCGATCTTCTCCAGCCTTTCCATCATCGAGGATCGCAAGGACGGCTTCCTGCTTTCCGTTCTTGTGGCGCCCGTCTCGCGACAAGCCATCGTACTCGGGAAGATCCTCGGCGCCACTACTCTCGCCCTGGCGCAGGGCCTGCTGCTGCTTCTCCTGGCTCCCCTGCTGGGTATCCCCTGGAACCCCGAAGGTCTTCCGGCCCTGATTGGGATGCTGCTGCTGATCTCCCTGAGCCTCTCCAGCCTGGGCTTTGCCGCCGCCTGGAAGACGGAATCCATGCAGGGATATCATTCGGTGATGAACGTTCTGCTGTTCCCCATGTGGCTTCTATCGGGCGCGGTCTTTCCGGCGGACGGCGCCTTCGAGTGGGTAAGGTGGGTGATGGTGTTCAACCCCCTCTCCTACGCGCAGGCCGGCCTCCAGCATCTCCTCTACTCGGAGGCCTCGCGGGGAGTGGTGTCTCCCATGGTCGATGTGGGGACCTCGATTCTGGTCACGATTCTCTTTGGCGTGGCGGCTTTCGCCCTGTCCGCGTTCCTCGTTGCGAGGGGAAGGATTGCGGGGATGGAATGATGGATGCGACCTACTTACCCACCCTCAACGCCTGCCTTAACAGCGTGAGCGCCGGACTCCTGGCCGCAGGGTACGTGGCGATCAGGAGGGGCCGGAAGCTCCTGCATCGGAACATCATGATCGCGGCCCTCGCGAGCTCCGCCCTCTTCCTGACGTCCTACCTGGTCTACCACTACCAGATCGGCTCCAAGCCTTACGAGGGCGTGGGGACGCTGCGGACGGTCTACTTCACGATCCTGCTCACCCACACGGTTCTGGCCACGGCCCTGGTGCCCCTCGTCCTGGTCACGGTCATCAGGGCCCTCCGGGGGCGGTACGCCGCTCATCGTCGGATCGCGCGCTGGACGCTGCCGATCTGGTTCTACGTTTCCGTGACCGGGGTCGTCATCTACCTCATGCTCTACGGGATTTGAATCCACCGAGTCCGAAAGGAAGCGCAACCCGGAAGGATGGAAGGGGATGCCCCTTGCTGGCGGCGCGCGTCTCCAAGGGAGCCGCGCGAAGGGCTCTGAAGCGGTCGTCAGGCCACCTCGAAGACCTCCTCCGATTCCTCGTCGGAGATTTCCAGCCCGCTCAGGTCGATGTCGGCGAACCGCGCGGTGTTAATCGGTCGCTTGTAGAAGTGGGCGTGCGCCGCCTTGGTCGCACTGTACACGGCTTCCCAGCAGTTCGGACAAGCGTCCAGATGGAGCAGGAAATCCAGTCTATCATCTTCCTCAAGCTGGTCCTGAAGGAAACCAACCAGAGTCTCTCTCCTGCAGGTTATAGTGGCCATGCTTCTCATCCTCACATTCATAGACACGGATTGGCGTGTCAAAGTTTCACGCCGGCCCGAACTTCGATCTAAAAGATCGGCCGAAGAAGCCGCGGACGTTAGAAGTTTGGGTTTGTAGAGCGCGACCGCAACCTTGCGTCAGTGGGCCCGTGCGGGAAGGGCGGGGATGAGTGGCGGATAGAATCCCTTTGGCCCGCAAACCGACTCGGACTCAATCCGCGGGCGGCGGGAAGGGGGAAGACCGGAACCGGGCCCGGAACAGCAGCGCCGAAGGGCGCCTCGGAATCCGCTCAGGCTCCGCGGCTCCGCAGAATATCCCGGAGGACCTCAACCTGGATGTTGCCGCCGGTGAGAATCAAGATGACCCTCCTGCCGGAAAGCTCGGTCCGCAACCTGAGGGCGGCCGCCAGCGCTGCGGCCGCCGCGGGCTCCGCCACATGATGCGTGGTTCGAAAGTACTCGAACACCGCTCTCCGGATCTCGTCCTCGCCGACGGTCACGATTTTATCGATGCGCTCCCGTATGATCGACAGCGGCAATTCGAAGGGGACCCGTGTCGCCAGACCGTCCGCGATGGTGTCCGCCGACTCGGTTTCGACCACGCGCCCGGTCTTCCAGGACAGGTAGATGGCGGGCGCCCTTTCCGCCTGGACGCCGACGACTCTGAGCCCAGGGGCCAGTGCTTCCTTCACGGTGAGAATGCCCGCCGCTCCACTACCTCCGCCGATGGGGACCAGGATGACCTCGGCCTCGGGCAGATCCTGAAGAACTTCCAGTGCGTAGGTGCCGACTCCGTGAATGAGCGGAGGCTCGTTGCCGGAATGGATGTACCGTAACCCGCGCTCGCTTCGAAGCTCCTCGACCCTCACCCGCGCTTCGTCGAAGTCTCTTCCCGAAACCAGCACCTCCGCCCCGAAGCTCGCCATGGCCTCGTTCTTCTCCGGATTGTTCCCCTCGGGAACCACGACCGTGCAGCTCACCCCGTGGATGCGGCAGGCGAGGGCGATCGACTGGCCATGATTTCCGCGGGTGGCGGTGACCACGCCCCGGCGTCTCTCCTCCTCCGAGAGGCCGGCGATCAGATTCAACCCTCCCCGGATCTTGAAGGCGCCCGTGGGCAGGCAGTTCTCGTGTTTGACGAACGCTTCGCAGCCCAGCAGATCGGACAACAGCGGGTAATGCACCAGGGGGGTTGGTTTCAGATGCCGGTAGACCTGCCGGCAAGCCCGCAGAACGCCGCCGATGTTGACCTCGGTCACATCTTTTTCCAATCCGGCCCTCCTCCCCCCTCGGGGGGCGTCCAGAGGATGATCTGGTAGGGATCTGCGATCTCACAGGTCTTGCAGTGCACGCAATTGCTGAAGTTCACCTGGAGACGGTCCCCACCTCCCTCCGAAGCGATCTCATACACCGCCGCCGGACAGAAATGCCGGCACGGGTTTCCATACTCCTCGACGCAGCGGGTGATGCAGATGGACGGGTCGAGGACCTTCAAGTGCGACGGCTGATCCTCTTCGTGGACGGTGTCGGAATGGTAGACCGAGCTCAGCTTGTCGAAGGAGAGGACCTGGTCGAACTCGAAATCGGGCTCGGGAGCGCCCGCCGCCCTCTTTTCCATACAGTGGTGACCCTCCCGGATGGGGAAGGGATCGAAGAGGCCCCTGCCGCCCGAGACGAACTGGACGGCGGCGTGAGCCGCCCCTCGCCAGAACCCCCGCTGGAAAGCCTGGCGGAAGTTCCGGACTCGCCAGAGTTCGTCCCGGGCCCAGGAACGGTCGAAGGAGGCGGCGTAGGCCGCCAGCCTCGGAGCGCTGAAGTCATCCGCCAGCAGGGCCTCGAATATGGCCTCGGCGGCGAGAATCCCCGACTTGACGGCAAGATGAATTCCCTTCAACCGTTGAGGGTTGAGATAACCCGCCGAGTCCCCAACAATCAACAGCCCGTCGGCGAAGGGCTTCGGCGCGGCATGCAGCCCCCCCTCCGGAATCGCCTTCGCTCCGTACGAAAGCAGGGTACCCCCTTCGATCCATTGCCTCACCCAGGGATGCGTCTTCCATCGCTGAAGGAGGAGATGGGCGTCAGTCCTTGGATCGGGGGAATCCAAGCCCACCACCAAACCAAGGGAGATGAGATTGTCGCGCATCGTGTAGAGAAACCCGCCTCCAAACTCCCCGGATCCCAAAGGGAATCCGAGCGTGTGCTCGACAAGGCCCGGCTGGATCTCACTTCCCGCGCGCCAAAGCTCCTTGACACCCAGAGCATAGATCTGTTGTTGCCGCCCTTCGGCCAGAGCCAGGGATTCGACGGCTTGGCGGGTCAGCGTGCCCCGCGGGCCTTCTCCCAACACCGTGACCTTCGCCAGCACTTCGGGTCCGGCCTCATAATTCGCCTTCGGTCTCCCGTCCCGACCGACCCCGCCGTCCATGATCCGCACACCCCGGACCCAGCCCTCCCGGATCAAGAGTTCGGCGGCGGGGAAGCCGGGATACACCTCGATCCCCCTCTCCTCGCAGCGTCCCGCCATCCAACGAACGATCTCTCCCAGAGACGCCACGAAACAGCCGTGATTTCGCAGGGGGGGTGGGGTCCAGGGAACACGGACACGTCGGCTCTCGGTCAAGAGGTGGACCGAGTCGCCTCGCACGGGACAGTCGTAGGGAGGGCGGTCGGCGTCGTCGGGAAGGAGTTCCTCGAAGGCCCTGGGGTCCACCACGGCGCCGCTCAGAGCATGGCTGCCCACTTCCCGGCCCTTCTCGACGACCAGAATCGTGGGGTCGAGCGGTTCCCCGGTCCGCTTACCCGATTCGACGGCGCGGTTGTGAATCTCTATCAGGAACGCGAGCCGCAGGGCTGTGCTCAGGGATGCGGGACCCGCGCCTACACAGAGAACGTCGACCTCGAGCTGCTCCCTTTCGTCAGTCAACTCCAATGTCGCCTGCGCGGCCTGAGGCCGCCGTGGGGGAAGTGTTCAATCCTCCGCGCGGCGCACCTCCGACAGATCGGGGATGGCCTGTTCGACAATCCTGGTGTTCCAGGTCCGGAGATACTCCTGGTGCTCCGGAGTATCGGGATACCGCTCCGACTCCGGGTACGGATATGAGGACATGTTCTGGAAGGGGAGCGGACCGAGAAAGTGGGGAGCCGCCGAGTTGGGATCCATGTCTTTGCCATATCCATCCACATAGATCAGATAGTCACGGACCCACCCCTCCGGCAGGGGAGGGAGATCCCTCAGGTCGAACCGCGCCTCGATCTCGTCTCCCGAGCGAGTGATGACGAACATGTCGTTCTTCTCCCCGAGAAGAGGCAAGACATCGCCGAACCGCGTATACGCTCCCACATGCACTTTCCACTCGGCCGGCGAGTCCTTGTCATAGAAGTAGATCTTCGGCTCGCGTCCGTCCGGGCTGGCGAATTTGGGAAACCCGCGATACCTCAACTCGGCCGACTCCGGCGAGAGCCGGTGCAACCGATAATCGGTGCGGGGATTCCCGTCGGCCACCAGGATCCGGTCCCAGTAGATCGTCATATTCGTGACGATCCGAACCTTCCGCGAGTCGGAACGAAACTGACCGGAAAGATCCACGGTCATGGTTTTCGGCAATCCGGCCGGGAAACCCATGCGCTCGATGGCGGTGACCCATCGTCCGTCCCGATCCTTCACCTGCAGGTAGGGGGGAATCAGCTCGATTCCCGCCTGCGACGCCGCCAGGTTGCTGCTGCTGTCCGCATAGTCGATCCAGGCGTGCATCAGCAGAACGGCGTAATCGTTGGAGACATCTCCGAGATCGAGCACCAGTTCCCGCAACTCGGTGTAGCCCTTGAAGGTCAGCGTATCGGGCACCTCGGGGTAGATTCGGTCGATCTTCCGGACGGCGGCCAGCACGTCGCGTCCCCGACCATCCCAGGCGCCGACCGGCGGCCGGGCGTTCTCGGCCGTAAAGATCCGAAAATCCTGGTAGGGCGGACCGGGCAGAAGTTTCTCGTCCGGGTAGACTTCGTACTCGGCCGGATGATCCACAACCACCAGTTCCAGCAGGTCGAACAGGATGACCTCTTCCAAGTGGTTGCCCATGGCGATCACGAGACGACCGTCTTTCAACGCCACATCGGACCGATTCAGCTTGATGTACTCGTCCGTGTCGGGATAGTTGTACACACCCGGCGCCAGAAGGCTCCCGTAGGCGCTTCCACCGAGAAAGTCGGTCTGGAACTGGAAGGTCTCTCCGTTCCAGACATACAGGATGGGACAGGAGGTCCCCTTCCGGTCGAGTTCCTGAACTTCGACAATTTGGTTGGCGGGGGTGTCGATTTCCGACTGGAGTACGCCGTTGGGCCAGATCAGACGGACGACGTCCGCCCGCTGATGTCCGCCCAAGCCGAAGTGGAGAATCGGCGAATGGTGGGTCTGAAAGCCCTGCCCTCCGAAAAACTCCTGCTTCCGCCAGAGGTTGCCGGCCTGGATTTCGGCCTTGGCGCCGATACCCGACGTGTTGCTGTTGGTGCCCACCAGGCGAAGGGCGATCCAGTTGTTCTGATTTCCCCCCTCGTTGCGAAACAGCAGGGGGGGGGCGCCGTTGACGTTGACGGCGAAGTCCAGGTCCCCGTCGTTGTCGAAATCGGCGATTGTCAGCCCCCGGATCGCCTTCCCGGCAATTCGGTCAAGTCCCACTTCCGCCGAGACATCGACAAAGGTGCCCTCCCGATTCTGGAACAGGTAGAGGTTCCGGGCGCCGGAGACTCGGCCCTCCTCGAAAAGCGGAGCGGACAGCACCAGCACATCCAGGCTCCCGTCGTTGTCGTAGTCGAAGAACTGGATGTTGAGGACCGGCCCCTGTACCTGTTCGGCGATCACCCGGTGTAATTCGTAGCGGTCATGGCCCCGGTTCTGGAAGAACCTGGTTTCCCCCGTCCTGAGGGAAGGCAGGGCCAGGTCCATCAATCCGTTCGCGTTCAGATCGCCGGCGGCGACACCGACCCCGTAACCCGTTCCCGCGGGGGCCAGGTCCGCCACGGGTTGGAATGTGCCGTCCCGCAGGTTGTTGAACAACTGGTTGTCCGCCCCCTGATTCACCAGGAAGAAATCCACATCCCGCGTGTTGTCGAGATCCGAAGCGACAAAGGCGGCGGTCCGCAGGTTCCCGCCGGCCAGTCCGGAGGACTGTCCGATCTCGGTGAAGGTCCCGTTGCCGTTGTTGCGGTACAAAACATTGGGGGCGCCCCTCAGATCGGCGGGAAACGTCATCGCTCCGGTGACGGACTGCGGAGGGGCGGCAAAGTTGACGACGAAGATATCCAGATCGCCGTCATGGTCGAAATCGACAAAACCGCCTCCCATTCCCCACGACGGATCCCCGGTGCCGGTCTCCTGGGTGACATCGGCGAAAGTCCCGTCTCCCTGGTTGCGATAGAGAACGTTGGCTCCATAGTTGACCAGGTAGAGATCCGGATAGCCGTCATTGTCGTAGTCGCCCCAGAAGGCGTGCATGGTCTTGCCGGTGTGAGTCAATCCGGCCCGAGCGGTCGCCTCTTCGAAGGTTCCGTTGCCTCGGTTTCGAAAGAGGGCGCCTTGGGCGCCCCCCGGTCCCGCGTTGGCGATATAGAGATCCATCCAGCCGTCCTGATCGTAGTCGGCGGCGGCCATCCCTGAGCCCATAAAGGGGACGATGGTCTGCTCCAGTTCCCGCACCGATGAGAATTGCATCTCGGCGTGACCGGGACCACTGTGCTCGAACCGCAGTCCGACCTCGGCGGCCACCTCGCGGAAAGTCACCTTTACCCGGGGAGCGGGTTCCGGACGAAAGTCAGGCAGATACCGCTCGGGAATGGTGTCCATGGCGATGGCATACTGTCCCTGTTCGAGATACTGCAGACCGACGGTGGTGCTGCCGAACAGATCCTGTAACCGCCGGAACTCCTCCATTCCCTTCCGGCCTTCCTCCGGTCTGCCACCCCGGCTTAGAGCCGTGGCCAGATTGTAGTGGGCCGATGCGTTATACGGTTCCTGGTCGATAACGGTGCGGAAGTACGCGGCGGCCTTGTCGTAATCGTCCCAAGTAGTAGTTCGTGGAGGGGTCCCTGGGGTCCAGCCGATTCACGGCCTCAAAGGCCTCGATCGCCTTTTCCACCTCATCCTGGTTGCGATAGATCAAGCCGAGAACGAAATGGGCCCGGATATTGTTGGGGTCCGTTTCCCGGGCCTTCTTGAGGCTGGCCATGGCCAGATCGTACTTCTGATCGTAGAAATAGGCGATTCCCAGGTTGACGTGCGCCGGCAACACTCGGGGTTCCAGCTCTATGATCTGCTGGAACTGATCGGTGGCCTCCTTGAACTTGTACTGGTCCAGAAGGGCGACCCCGCGGTTGTTCAGGTACAGAATCTGAGCCACTTGACTCTCCGGCTCGGCGGCCGGAGACGTTCCCCTCGACCTGGAGGCAAGGGCCACGGTCAGGATTACG
The DNA here is from genome assembly GCA_964422565.1 of uncultured Acidobacteriota bacterium. Taxonomy (GTDB): domain Bacteria; phylum Acidobacteriota; class UBA6911; order RPQK01; family JAPXNP01; genus CAYRCA01. Next base: position 13,658 of record CAYRCA010000001.1, read on the forward strand.
GCCCCAAGCAGCAGCAGAGCCGCGACGGATAGAAGCCTTGGACTTCTCATGCAGATTATTCTAGCGCATTGTGAGCGGGATCCCAGGGGCGGCGGCTCCGATTTGGGCGGTTCGCCGCGACTGATCGAGCTTTCAGCCGATTCCCAAACGGGGCCTGCGTGAAGACGTCTTTCGGGCCGTGGCCGGACTTGGGAGCAATCCCTCCGAGGCTTGTCCGGATCACTCGTAGAGGAATATGTATTCCCGGTACCCGTTGCGAAGGACAAAGGAATGGAAGACCCGGAATTGGGGCATCAGTTTGGCCAGATCCGACGGTTCGTAACGGGGACAGGCGCGAAGGACACTGGAACGCCCCTGGTAGAGTAGGCTCTCGGTGTCCAGGATACGAAACCGGTAGGGAGTCTCGGGAATGTGCCGGTTGGCCGAAAACAGGGTGAACAGCAACGTACCCTTCCGCGAAAACTTGCCCAGGTGACGAGCCAGATGCCTCAGGATTTCCCGATCCAGATAGTTAAACAGATCCCAGGCCAGGATAAAGTCGAATCGGTAGTTCTTGTCATAGGTTAACAGGTAGGAGAAAACGGCGTCGTAGGAGAAACCATCCTCAGGCGAAAAGTAGTCGAAGGAGGTAAGGGTATCGTAAAGATCCTCGATGTGCAGCCGACAGGTGAACTGGGAGAAGAAGTCGATATTGGCCCCCACAGGCGGGCCGAGATCCAGAATTGTATATTTCCGCTCTCCCCTGAACTGGTGGAATAGCGCGTTGAGCGCCAAGGATCGCTGTACTGTGGAGGCTTCCGCTCCAGCGTCGGGCGGCTTCTCCTCCTTCTTTCTGTTCCAGGGCCGGAACAAAACGCTCATTTTCCGGGGGACGCCTGGTTCAGCTTAATCCCCGGCTGGGTCTGGCCCGCTCCCCGGTCGGCCCGCTCCCCGGTCTGGGAGGTCTGGGAGGTCTGCGAGGTCTGCGAGGTCTGGGAACCAGCCGCGGCTTGCGTCGCCGCCCGCGACTTTTCGGCGGCGCTTCCGTCCATGTCGATACTGCCCTTGAACCGTGCGCCGTCCTCCAGGGTGACGCGGGGAGCCTGCAGGTTTCCACGCACGTTGCCCGACTGATGGACAATGATCTTCTCCTCGGCGAAGAGATTACCTTGGACCGTGCCCTCCACCGCTATGCTCTTGCCGAACAGGTCCGCCTTGACCTGACCGTTCTTGCCGACGGTGATGCCGTGGTTCTTGAGGACCACTTTGCCCTCGACCTGTCCCTGGATGACCAGATCCTCGTCGCCCGAAACATCTCCCTTTACAACCAGAGACGCCCCGATGATCGCCTTCTCGCGCACGGGTTGGGGACGCGCGCTGCCAACGGTCGGAGGTGCTTCGGGCTGGTCGTTCTCTGTCTTTTTCCACATCGTTTCGTTTCTCCCTCGCATTGACTGCTGTCTTTTTATAGCGGACCCACCCGCAAGTCAAGGAAGGCGACGCCGTTCTTGACGCCCCCCGCCCCGACCCGGATTGGGCTCCGCCGAGCTGAAATCGAGAACGTCTCTGATCCGATCACAGCCGGCACGGCAGGTCTCGGCGCTTAGTTTAGTCCCGACCTGTCCTCCTCGGCAAGTCCGGCCAGTCCGGCCAGGCCCTCCCTGCGGAGCCACTCCAGGACGGCGTCACTCCAACCCCGCGGGCCGGGCAGCTCACAGGCAATCCCCCAGGCCAGCTCGTTGCCCAGGGGAGCGTCGCTCCAGGGGTTGGGAATTCGAACGGGAACGTCCACCTCGCGCAAGAGTCCCAGGTCGTTCTGGCTGTCCCCCAGTCCCAGGGAGGCGGGACGGCGACCTTGCCGTCTCTCCCAATGCAGCAGGAGGAGTCGCGCCGCCTCTCCCTTGCTGTTGCCGCCGGTCAGGTGGAAGAATCTTCCTCCCCTGGAGACTTCGAGTCCCCGCCGGAGAGCCTCCCGCCTCAGCCTCTCCCAGTCCGCCGACTCCCGCTCCAAGAGAAAGGGAAGGGAATACGCCCGCTCCCGGGCCAACCTGGCGCGAGCCTCCGGCAGACCGGTAATCTCCATGATTTCCCCGACAGTCATCTCGACCAGGGTGCGGACTCGGATCCCCAGTTCCGTCACCATCGCCTCCAGGTGGTCCCCGAGAAGGCCCACGGCGGTCCCGATGACCAGCGGGGATTCTCCCTGATCGAGGACAACGGCGCCCCCGTTCTCACAGATCAACGGTGCCCGAACACCCATTTCCATCTGTAGCATCCTTATCTCGGCCTCGGTCTTGCTGCTGCAGAGGACCACCGGAATGCCGGCCGCCTTCAGCGACTCCAAGGCGCCCAGCGCCGGCTCGAATCCATAATCGTGGTGGTCCAGGAGAGTTCCGTCGAGGTCCGTGAAAACCGCTCGGGCGATCAAACTCGCTCCCTCCCCTCCCCCGCGGGGTCGCGCGCCGCCTCGGAGGCATAGGGGATGGGGTCCTCCACCCCCGCCGCCGCAAATCCCCGAAGGCGAAGCACGCAGCTGTCGCAGCGCCCACAGGCAACGTCCAGGTTCCGGTAGCAGGACCAAGTCAGCTCTAGGGGGGCGCCCAACTCGACACCCCGGGCGACGATCTGCCCCTTGGTCAGATGGACCAACGGCGCGAAGACGCGGATGTCGCTTTCGGGGCGGGTTCCCTCTCGGATTACGCTGTTGAAAGCCCGGAAAAACGATTCGCGGCAGTCGGGGTATCCGGAGCCGTCCTCCTCGACGGCGCCGATGAAGATGCGGCCAGCCCCGAGTGCCTCGGCCCAACTGACGGCGATGGCCAGCAGGTTGGCGTTCCGGAAAGGCACGTAGGAAACCGGAATTCCGGGACGATGGGGATCCCCTTCCGGAAGGGGGATCGACTCATCCGTCAGAGCGGAGCCTCCCATCCTCCCAAGGTGGGAGGCATCCACCGTCAGGCGGTGTCGCACCCCGTAATAATCAGCCAGGGCGTGGAAGGCCTCCAGTTCCCTCTTCTGCGTCCGTTGGCCGTAGCCGACATGCAGGAAGGCCGACTCCAGCCCGCTCGCGCGCGCCGTCGCGGCGGCCACACAACTGTCCAGCCCGCCGCTTACCAGACACACCGCTCGCTCCATCATGGGAATTGTATCAGGGAGTCGGCGCGGCCCACCGACCCATTCCCACACCCCGGGTATTCACCCGCCGTGGTCTCCCGTAGAATACGAAGGTACGCCGATGCGCAGGAAACTTTCGATCATCATTCTGGCCGGCGCCGCGATCGGCTTGGGCTCTTTCTGGACCCTCCAGTACTACGCCACCGAATTGGTGCACGCTGTGGTTGAAAACGCCGTGATCCGGAAGGCCCCCGACGACTACCCGCGGGAGAGGATCCGCGAGGCCTTCGCCCGGCGGCTCGAGGAGGCCCGGCGACAAGGCGCTCGGGACGCTTATCTGGTCGAGCTCAAGGGGGTTTCTCATCGACTCGAGAAGATTCAATACCTGGAGGAAGCCGAGGTCGATGAGCTGATCGAGAATCTCGGACGGCACTGATCTTCTGTGCTACTATTGGCGCGTGCTCTGCCCCCGCTGCCAGGTCCCGGTAACCGATGGACAGTGTCCCTCCTGCAAGATTGTCTGGGACCCCGAGGAGGACTCGGATCAGCCCGACGGTTCCCGGCCCGCGGAGAGCGGCACGATTCCTCTGGAAATGTCCACCTCCAAGTCCCATTCTTCGATTTCGGCGACTCAGACTCAAAACTGGAGAGGCGAGCTAAGAAAGCGGCTGGACCGACACTCGTCGAAGGGAAGGGAGACGCCCGACTCGGCTTCCGCGCCGCCGGATTCGGAGATCGAGGAGCCGCCTCCGAGGATCGCCGACACTCCCGCGATCATCTTCGACTACAAGATCCGGCCGCCTTCGGGACGCGAACCGCTGGAGAACCCGGTGCGTCGCCGCGAGGAGCGCCCGAAGGCCGCCCGTCCGCCTTCCGTCGAGCGCTCGCCCCTTCTGGAGCTGCCCCTGGCGCGTCCAGCCGACCGAGAGAGGCGGCCTCGGCCAGGGGGCGACCGTTTGTCCGGAGGCTCCCGGCAAAAGATCCTCAATCTTGAACCGACGACTCCCCCCCATGAGGATCGCGAGGTAGCGCTAACGCCGCCGGAGCAGGCGAAGGCGCCAGCCGAGGAGCGAGTCTCTCGGGAGATTCTGCTGTCCCGCTTTCTGTCCGGTCTCATCGACCTGACCCTTCCCTTGGCGACAGGCTTCGGCTTTTCCCTGTTGGGGGCCTGGATGCTGGGTTTCGATTTTCTCGCGGGCGAGTCCCTGTTGTTGGTGGGAGTACTGGCCCTGATCTTCTATTTCTTCAATTCCATCTTCTTCCTGCTCACCGCGGGCCGAACCCTGGGGATGATGGCGGCTCAACTGGACCTGGCGCCCGATGGTGATTCGGCTGAGATCCCCTTGTCGGCGGTTTTGTTGCGGATCCTGCTCTTTCCCCCGTCCGCGCTCAGCGTTCTGGGGCTGGCCTGGGCGATCTTCGACCCTGCTTGCCGCTGCACTCACGACGTCCTCACCGGAACACGCGTCGTCTACGCCGAGAAGACGCTGTAGGCGCCGAGATGTGCGGCGACTTGGCGGGTCCTTCGGTTGGGGAGGCCACGCGCCTTGCGGGGAAGCCTCAATCGAGAGCTGGCGAAGGAGTGTCGCCGGCGGCGGCGGGAGGTTCGCCGGTAGGGATAATCTGAAACACGCCTTCGCTGAGGGTCCCGGCGAGAATCTTGCCCGAAGCGGTTCGAGATAACGCGGAGATCCGGGACAACTCGAGGCCCAAGTGCGTTGCCTCCCAGGTCGATCCGCTGTCGCGACTGGAGAAAAGATAGCCCACCAGGGGGTCGGCCGCCAGTACGTGCCCCCCGTCTCCACCCGACTCGACGGCCACGATGTCGATGGGGAAGACACCGCTTCCGCGAAACCAGCTTTCCCCGTCGTCGCCGGAAACGAAGAGGCCGTTCCGGGTGGCGGCAAAGAGCCGCGCCCCCACCCGGCGGACCTCGTTGACCGCCACGTAGGGCAAACCCTCCACTTTGATCTGCCAAGTCTCCCCCGCGTCATCCGACCGGAACACCCCCATCTCCGTGCCGACAAAGATCCTCCGCTCGGCGACATCGACAAAAACCGAGAAGACCTGCCGGTCATAAATGGGAATCTTCAGCATCCTCGGTTCCCCCCGATCGGCATTCGCCCTGAAAACGCCTTCCCGGGCGGCAATCACCAACTGAGACTCATCCTCGCCGAGAAACCGCAGGCCGTTGACAAAGAGGTTCCCGGTTCCGGGCAGCCGCTCCCAGGGTTCGACGCCGGGGATGCCCCGATAGATTCCTTGACCGGTACCCAGGTAAACGGAACGCGAGCGTTGGGAAGGAAGAATGATCCTGATCCGGGCGACGACGTCATCGAGTCCCTCGTTGTATGGGGTCCAGCTCTGACCTCCGTTCCGGGAGAGAAAGAATCCGCCGTGATGGCCGTCCCGCGCCACGGCGACGAAATACTCCTCTTGTCCAAGCGATCGGCTGGCGACCGCGGCGACCTGGCGGTGGATGAAGCCTTCGTTGGAGGCGTGGAACCTCTCTCCGCCGTCGACGCTGCTCAGTACGCCCCCATCATCGGTGCCCAGCAGCAAGCGCCGTCCGTCGAGGGGGTGGATCAGAACGGCGTTGATGACGACGCCGGGCAACAACAGATTCCAGGAATCCCCCCCATCTTCCGACCGGTACAGGCCGTGGGTCGTTCCGGCATAGATCACGTCGGAGTTGTGGGGATCGATCCTGACCGCTCGGGTCCGCCGGGCCTCGTTGGGAAGCCCGTTTCGCAGCCGGGTCCACTGGTCGCCGCGATCGGTCGACTTGTAGATCCCCGAACAGGCCCCGGCATACAGGATGGAGGGTCGGGTCCGGTCAACCTGAATGGAAAAGATGTCGCTGTCCCAGAACATCCCGTTGTGAACGGCCACCCAGGTTTCTCCGAGATCGGGTGTCTTCCATCCGAGTCTCCACGTGCCGACATAGAGCAGGTCGGCTTCGACCGGGTCGAAGGCCAGCGAGTGGACGTGATGCAGGCTCCGGTAGCCGCGGGAAATTCGGTCCCAGGAACGGCCCCCGTCGCGGCTGAGAAGAACGCCTTCGTTGATTCCGACGGCGATAACGTTCGGGTTGGTTGGGGCCACCGCCACCGCTCGGATGGTGCTCTCAAAAATGCCGAGGTCGAACCTCTCCCAGGACTGTCCTCCGTCCAAGGTGCGATAGAGTCCGCCCCGATCGCTCTTCAACTCCCACCCGCCAGCCCAAAGGAGGTCGGGATCCCGGGGATCGAAAACCAGGCTGTCGACAACCAATTGGCGTCTGCCCAACCCCGGGCTCGCCTTGACCCACGTCAGCCCCCAGTCTCCGGAAACGTAGACCTGTCCGTCGGCCGTTCCGAGAAAAACCCGATCCGGCTTGTCGGGATGGACCGCCAGCGACCTCACGTCGCCGCCGAACGGTCCCAGGGGAATCAGATCCGGCGCCGCCCGCGCGGAGCCCATGAGGAGGGTGGCGAAAACAACCAAGCTCCAGAATCTTCGACATCGCATATGTGAAAAAAAGGCGGTGGCGAGGAAATCGCCACCGCCTTTGATTGTAGCAGATCGGTCGGCCCCGGAGGATCCGGATCCTCCGGGGTGGGTCGACTAGGGAACGAAGAGTTCGATCTCAACCCTCCGGTTCTGTCGGCGACCCTCGGCCGTCGCGTTATCCGCGATGGGCTGCGATTCGCCGGCACTCAACGCCTCGATGCGGTTCGCATCCAGGTTGTGCTGGGTGACCAGGTAGTTCTTGACCGCGTCGGCCCTTCTCTGACCCACTGTCACGTTGGCCGCCTCCGCGCCGGTGCTGTCCGTGTGGCCCGTGACACGAGCATGAAGCTGCGGATTCTGCTGCATCTTGAGGGCGATCTCGTCCAACTGGGCCTTGGCCCGGTTGTCCGGCTCGATGCGGTCAATCTGGATAATGATCTTCTCGGTGACCGAGAAGGACTGGGTCGCCGTGCAGGTACCGCCCCGCTCGGCGCTCACGTTGAAGGTGACGGTGTGGGTTCCGCCCGCCATGCCCGTGGTGTTGATCTGCAGGGTGGTGGTCGTCCCGGGACGAGACTGTCCGTCCACCTGCCAACTGTAGGTCATGGGCTCGTTATCGGGGTGGCTGGCCGTGCCCGTGGCCGTCACCGACTCGCCCGCGATGACATCGGTCGGACTCAAGCTCAGCGAGCAGGTGGGATTGACCACCGGACGGGCGACCACGTTGACCGTAAACTCGCAACTGGAGCTCAGGTCGTCCTCATTGGTCGCCGTCACCCGCACGCGGTATGCGCCGGGCGTCCGACCAACGGTTCCGAACTCGAACTCGGCCGTGTCGGCGGGCACCGACTGGTCGTTCACCGCCCAGGAGTACCTCAACGCGAGGCCGTGCGGATCGGAGGCGACGACCCGAAGGGTTACCGAATCACCCTCGGTGACGCTGACCGTGCTGGGCTCGCATCGAACCGTCGGCGGGGTTGGGCGCCGTTCCACCGTGATGTCGACCGAGCAGGCCACCACGTTGTCGGCGTCGCTCGCCTCGACGACCACACTGTAGCGGCCCGGCGTCAGACCGGTCGTGTCGAGCGTGGCGGAGCTGTTGGTCTCCGTGAGACGTCCTCCGCTGGTTCTCCAGGAGATGGACAAAACGTCGTCATCCTCATCGAAGATGGAGGCGGTGATCCGGGTCGAATCCCCTTCGATGACCGTCGTGGGATCGGCGCTGCACTCGACCACCGGCGGCCGGTTGATCTTCCGCTGGAAAGCGGTCTGCACGTAAAAACCCAGGCAATTGGCGTCGGGCATTCCCGGAACACTCGTTCCCGTCATGTTGTAAGCCGCCGCCGCGGTCAACGCCATCCACCGAGCCGGGAACAGCCGCAGCCCCGCGTAGGCATCGATGGGATCGTCGCTGTTGGTGAACGCGCTGGGCGTGGAGCCGGAGAAGTGACGGCCCAGAACTTCGCCTACAAGGTTGACCATCGGAGTACCCAACGGGAGCAGGAAACCGCCGCCCCAGTTGAAGCTGTTCTGGCGGTTCGCCCCATGGAGGTCTCCGGCGAAAAGGAAGCCGAGGTTGCCGGTCAGAGTGCCCCCGCCGGGCAGGTTCTTCGACACGATCGCGTCGAAGCCCGCGTCCGTCGCGCCGGAGGTCAGACCGCGCAACAGGTGCTGGCGATTATCGGTCAGGTGGAATCGGGCGATGGGCTGGACCGCAAAGCTGAAGGGAGCGCCGTAATGCTCGGACAAGAGACCGAACTTCACGCCAGCCCACAGATCCCCGCTGCCGTCACCAAAGCCCACATCCATAAAGGGAGCGTCGTTGTAGAAGCCCAGAACGCCGCCGGGTGTCTGGCGGTCGTTCAGTCGCGAAGGCACGACGGGATCTCTCGGCAAGAGCTTATTTACCACCAGACCGTCGGCGTGGGTCCGCTTATAGGCCTCCATCGAGGCGAACAACTCGATGCGATCATGAAGTCCCACCGTAAAAGTAACCGGGAAGATCGTAAAGTCCATTTGCCCCGGATTTCGAAAGAACTTGTGTGCGGCGGTCGAGATGCTGAACTCCCCTTGCCGCAGGGTGTCCGCCACGGCTAGATTGATCAACCCCGTGGTGCCCTTGTGGGTGGGGGTCAAGCGCTTGATCTTCTCCCGGTCCTGCGCAGCCGCCGACGCACCGATGAAGACAGTAATAAGCAGAATGAGTAAGCTGTGTTTAGGCCGAACCATACCTCTACCCTCCTGAATCCAATACTCGAGTCCAGCGCCTTAAGATCGCACGTCTCAACTCTTATATCCTGAAACTACAATGTTGTAAACGAAATCTTGCAGTTCGCCGGGAGGCGGGCTTCCCCTCCCGCGGACAAGACCCCAATGACCCCGGCAACCCCGTAACGCTCTAACTCGGTCCAAGGCCGACTCCCGCGAGTATACCATCGGAGGCGTTGATCGCGTAATGGTAAACTTCTGCAATCACGTCAATTCTCGTCTCCCGCCGACGCGGAAGTTCCATCCGGGCACGAGCACTCCAGCGCAATTGGGCTAGAATTTCCATTCTATGGATGATTTTGGCACCTTGGAGTCGCAGACCTTAACCCAGAAACCTCGCTGGGCGGCACGGCTGGGAAACCTTATGGAGGTCCTGCTGGTCGCGGTTGGCGGGTTCATCGTGGTGCCGATCATACTCGCCCTGATCGGAATCGGACCCGAACGCCTCCTGCAGAATTCGGGCTACCTCTTCGTTCTGCTCACCTCGGAGGCTTCGCTGACTCTCCTGCTCATTCTTTTCCTGCTGGCAATGAGGAAACAAACCCTCACCAACCTGGGCTGGGGACGAGGCAACCTCCTGCGGGAGGCTTCGATCGGGGTCATGATCCTGCCCCTGCTTTTCCTGTCGACCTTCCTGATCAGCTTTCTATTCCACAGCTTTTTCCCCCACCACGTTACGGAGAGGAATCCTCTCCTCGAACTGGTGCGTACACCCGGCGATCTCACCTTGCTCCTGATCAGCAGCCTCTATGTCGGGGGGCTCAAGGAGGAGTTGCAGCGCGCCTTCGTCATCGAGCGCTTTCGGGAGAACCTCGGCGGGGCGACTCTGGGAGTGATCCTGTGGAGCCTCTTCTTCGGCTACGGGCATATGATCCAGGGTGTGGACAACGCCGTGGGCGCCGGCGTTCTAGGCTTGACCTTCGGACTTCTCTACCTCTGGAGAAAGAGTGTCACCGCGCCCATCGTCGCCCACGCCCTGTACGATGTCGTCACCCTCGTCGCCTACTGGAGCTTCTACCGGGAAACCGCCGATCACTTCAATCGCCCGCTCGGCGGCCTGCTGTTCGGCTTCCTTTTTTGAGCGACCCCGGCCGCGGGCCAACTCCTCCCCGCGGGAGGAGACCGATACGACGAACTCCTTGCGATGGTCCGGGCCGATCTCCTTGACTATTCTATAAAGGGGAGCGGTCACCCCCATGCCGTGGAGCTGCTCCTGAAGCATCGACTTGTTGTCGCGGAACTTCAACTCACCCCGGGCGACCGCTTGAAACCGGCCTTGGAACTGACGAAGTACAAAGTCCCTTGCCGGTCCCAGCTCCCCATCCAGATAAATTGCCGCCAGAACGCTCTCAAAAAGGTCCGCCAGCAGGGCCCTCTTCTGACGCCCGCCGGTCTTCTCCTCCCCCCGGCTGAGTCTGAGATATCGCCCGAGCTCCAACCCGCTGGACAGAGCGTGCAACTGCCTCGTCGACACCAAATGGCCGCGGATTTTCGTGAGTTCCCCCTCCGACAGGTTCCCGAACGTGAGATACAGGAATTCAGCGACAATGAAACCCAGGATCGAGTCGCCCAGAAACTCGAGAGACTCGTAATCGGACAGCGCCTCGCCGGCCGCGGCGGACTCGTTGATGTACGAAGCGTGCGTGAGAGCCCGGTCCAGCAAACCGAGGTTCTGGAAGCGGTAGCCTAGGCGACGCTCCAGCTGCCGTAGTTCCCGTTGCCGCTCCGGCGTCAGACTCGTCCCCCGAGTGTCGCGCGGGTCAGAAGCCGCCGAGGAGCGAAACCTCGCGATCAATGAAATTGCCTTTCTCCACACTCCCCCTCCCTCAACTCCCCGCCGCGACGATTAATTGAGCCCGAGCCAAAGCGGGGAAACCCGACTCGTTGCGCCACGAAACATCTCACGCCCGCACGGCGCCGGGCTACCCGGCTGTCGAGGACCGACCGGCTTTGGCGGCATGGTTCGCCCTCCATGCCGCGACTACCGAACACAGGCTTCCCAGGTGTACCCGTGCGCCCCCGGGGAACCGCCCCCGGGGCTGGGATTCCTTCCGTCGCGCGGACACTCGGACTAATTTCCGGGAGACTCGGGAAAAGTCGGAGCCGACAAGGTTGGCCTCGGCTCCAGCGTTTCCCGCTCTCTGAGCAACTCCGCCTCGCGCTCCTGCTCGGCCCGCACCCTGGAAGCTTCGTGCTGGAGTTCCAGGTCGGCTTGCGCGACGAGCTCCTGTGCCGACTTTTCGGCCCACTCCGAGTCGGGCATCGCCTGCTGGATGATTCCCAGCACCTCTTCGAGCTCTTGCTGCGCGGGTCCGGCGGCGACACCGCCGATGGCCACAGCCTTCGCATAGGCGGAAAGAGCGCCGCCCGCATGGTTTGCGTTACGTTCGGCGAATCCCAGGCGGAAGCAGGCATAGTCGTGGCGAGGGTCATATTCTAAAGCCGTCTCCAAAAAGTCGATGGCTTTGTTGAGATTGGGATCCTGCGCTCGATCCCCGGCCCGACCGATCTTCCCCAGATGGGCCCGCCCCAACGCGTAGTTGGCCTCGGCCTTGAGTTGGTACACTTGACCGACCCACACTTCGGGCGCCACGCTCCGTGGGCGCTGGACGCCTTCCATGGCCTCGAGGGCGCGCGTGGCCCGATCGATGGCCAGGTCGGCTCGCCCGCTCTCGGCATAGATGAACGCCAGTTGGCTCAAAAGGTCAACGGCGGCGGGCAGCTCGGCGATCGCGCTCTCCGCATGGGGGGTGAAGTTGTCGACGTCGCCCAGTTCATACAGGTACGAGGCCACGATATGATGGGCGTTGGGCACGAGACCGCTCTGCGGATAGCTCTCGATAAAACGTCTGGCCAGCTCGGCGCTCTCGGCCAGCGTCGCCGCCTGCTCGATTAACCGCCAGGCATCCCATTCCTCCCGACTCCTGGCCTCTCCAACCACCCGGGGAAGACTCCAGGGATCCACCGGCAGGGTCTCATCGGCCGGCGCCTGTTCCTGGAGGGCCACCCCCCAGGGCCGGGATCCAGCCGAGGCCGCTCCCACCAGTAAGGCCAGTGACATCGCAAATCCGATCGCACACCTCAAAATCATAAGTCCTCCAACGAATCAGCAAACGGGCCTACCTTGAAGCCGCCCGAACCAGCGCCCTCCTAAGGCGGGTCCTCGGCGGGCAGCTGCTCCAGGGACTCCAGTGCGGCTTGGCGGGCTCCGTTCAGGTCATCCCCGATGGCCACCACCCCTTCGAACCTTTCCCTCGCCGCCTGGTACTCCCCCCGGAAGGCCAGGTGGCGGCCGATTCGGACAGCGCTCCAGGCGCGCACCGACGGCTCCGCCCCCTCCGACTTCTCGGCCCTCAGATAAAAAGCCAACGCCTCGTCGAAGTCTTCTCTCTGTGCCGCAATCTGTCCCAGGTGGAAGAGCGCGTGACCGTTGTCCGGATCGACCTCGAGCAGTTCGGCCAACCGGCTTTCCGCCTGCGCGTAGTCCTGGCGCGACAAAGCGCGACTCGATTCGTTCAGCAACCGGCTGATCTCCTCCGATCGCCGCCACTCCTCCTCCTGTCGCTCCCACTCCTCCAGTTCCGCTTTCCGGCGCGCCTCGATTTTTCGCTCCAACTCGGCGACCTTCCGAGAGTCGTCCCGGACTGCGGACTCGTCGATGCTGCCCACGGCATCCTCGAGGAAGGCGGGGAAGGAAACCCCGGGGATTCTTTCAAACTCATCCAACACCCGCATAAAATGAGGGACGAAGATCAATCCTCTGCGGAAAAGCTCGACCAGGCGGGTATCCCAGTCCTCAACCGGATGCAGGCGGTGCAGCACCGCCTCGATCAGCGACTCGCCCACGATGAGAATGAATCGGTCTCGAAAGTCGCGAGCCAGGTGAGGCTGCTCGTGAGCCAGTTCGAGCAGGTTCCTTTCCCTCAGAATCCGTCCCCCATACTTCTCGACCAGGGGGTCGACCAGGAAGTGGAGGTATTCATGCTGCAGCAGGACAAAATTGGAGGCGGGGTCGGCCGCCGGGCCAACGACGATGTAGTAGGTGCGCTCCAGATTGCGAGCATGGACGACATTGGGAAGGCTCAGGAGGCTGGGAATCAGGACGATCTCGCGATCCAGAACGATGCGCGCCGGAATGCGGAAGTAGTCGAGGGTATCGCGAATCACCGATTTCATCACCGGCCGATAGGCCTCCAACTCCGCAATATGGGCCGTGCGATACCGGGCCCACAGTTCCTCCACCCCCGCCTTCTCGTGGAATTCCGGCAGGAGTTTTTCGAAGCCGAGGATTCGTTGGACGTCGGCTGGAATCTCGGGCGCGTCCGACCGGATACGGAAATCGGGCGGGCGGTCCAGCAGCAGGGCCAGCGAGATGTAAGCCGTCTGTATGGTTGTCTCATCCCGCAACGGGCGGGCGGCGAAGGCTGCCCTGAGTCGGCCGACCAGATCCCGGTCCAAGTCGCGCATATCCGACAGCAGACTCTGGAGGACCGGGCTTCGATCCTCGGGACTCGGTCCGTGTCCGGAGGCGGCGACGGCGGCCATCACCGTGAAAACCCGGATGTCGGCTCTCAGATCGATGTTGACGATGTCGTCGAGTCGATTCTTCGTCGAGGCCGTTTCCCGGGAAGGGGTGTCCTGGCTCATTCCGGGAAATCCACCCACCATCAGGGCCACAGGGAGGAAGCCGACAATTCGGAGGGTGGGGACGCTGCTCACCATTGTCACCACTATCTTATCGAAAAGCGGGAAAGCCTTTCCACCGACGTTATTCGGGGCCACGAGCGTGGACTCGCATCGGTCGAAGCCGGGATGCCCCGCGCCGGCGTCGGGTTTGTCGCCGGCCAAACACGAGATTGCCCAATCCCCGATATCCGGCTGCGGCGCTGTCCGGGAACGTGGACAACGGATCCGCCGGGATGATTTCCACCGCTGCCGGCGCACTCGAAGCCATCGCCCGGACAGCCGAGGACCGACAAATAACCGGCACGACAAGGAGGGCGGCCGCCATCAGAATCATGTGAACCGGCCGACGATTTGCCCGAATACGCTCGGGTATCTCGGCAACAGGAAAGGCGGGGCTATCGACTCCCCCGTCGAAACGATCGTCTTTGGCCTGGGACGAGGGCCGGGCACCCGGCCGCTGTTCCGGGGACGCCGGCCTGGACATTGTGGCAGGCTTCGTCGAGACAAAGGTGCTGAACACTCGTGAGCACGATGCATTGGCGGCCGTTATCGAGGCCGAGCCGGCCGGAGAGCCGCTGTCGCGGCGCACCGAGGCATGCAATGAATCCGCAGCCAAAGACGAAGGAGAAACGAGATGAAGTCACGAACGTTCACGAAAGCCGTGGGTCTCATTTTACTGTCCTTTCGGGTTTCCGTCGCCGGCGAGGTCCCGTTCGAGCGTGTGGTTATCGATGAACGTCCGCCGGCGAGTCCCTGGTACAAGATGGCGGGCGACCTCAACGGGAATGGCTGGCTCGACATCATCGTCGGCGGGTCGAAAGGCCCGCTGGTCTGGTACGCCTGGCCCGACTGGCGGAAACGGCAGATCGCCGACGGCGGC
>CAYRCA010000002.1:0-13070 GCA_964422565.1 uncultured Acidobacteriota bacterium
TGGGACTCGCCGGCGCTTTGCTGGGGGCGCGAGCCGCCTCCGAGGTCAATGGTGGAGGCATCGGCGTCGAACGGCCGGTTCGACCCGGCGCCGGAGGTCGCTCCGACCCGCTGCGGAGTCAGGCGGGCCGCCGCCGAAGCAGTTCCGGGTGACGCCGCATTCCCAGTGCCTCATACAGACCCTCCGCCTCCCCGGCCAGGACCCGCGCTCGGGATGGATCGCCGGGACCCTGCCGGCGCAGGAGCATTGAGGCATACCAGCGGCGAGCCTCCGCCTGCTCCACTCGGTGGGGAATCTCGTCGGCCCGGCGAAGCGCCTCCTGAAAGTGTGCTTCCGCCCGCTCCCACAATTGGGCGGAGGCCGCCGCGATGGCGGCCGCGGTCTCGACCAGGCCGCGGGCATTGAAGCGAACCAGGTTTCCCATCTCGATTGACTTCAGGATGACCGGATAGAGTTCCGCCGCCTCTGCGTGGTCGCCCAGCCAGGCCAGGGTCTCGGCACCCGCGAACAGACGCGACCAGTCCCCCACCGTCCGCGGGTCGGATCGGATGGCCGAATCCACCCGACGCCACTCCTGGCGCGCCTCCTCGACCCGATCCGTGTACGCCAGCCACAGCAGCCACTGGGACCAATCATAGCCCCGGCTAAAGTCCCCCGGCTCCAGGCGGACGGCCTCCCGCAACGCCTCGCCCGCCTCCTCCCAGTCGCCACGCCAGAACCGGCTCAACGCCATCCAGGAGTGGCTCTCGGACGCCCATCGGATGTTGGCTTGGCGGCATACTTCGAGGTCGTACTCCGCGAACCTCTCGAAGCGGTCGAAGTCGGCCGACTCCATCAGGTCGCACTGGGCCTCGGCCCGTCCGCTCATCCAGCGGCCGCCCAGATGGCCGATCCGGTCGGCCAGTTCTCGCAGTTCCCGACCGAGCCCCCGGCAGCGCTCCAGTTCCCCCTGGGAAGCCAGCCCCAGCTGGGCGATGGCCAGGGCCTCCACCCGGTCCCACGGGCTTTCGACCAGCAGCTCGATGGCTCGGAGGCTGCCGGCGCACTGGTCGCGAAAGGACATGGTGTAGAACGACTGGCACGCCCGATGGGTGAGGACGTGGCCGAGCAGCTTCGAGTCGTTCAGTCGCTCGGCGATGAGGACGGCCTCTTCCGTAAGCGTCGCCCCGGCGCGGGAATCGCCCTTCTGATTGAGGGCGTGGCCCGCCCATGCCAGAAGCCTGGAGCGGGCCGCGGTCGGAGCGTCGCCCAAGGCCTCGAGCCCCCTCGTCGCTATGGCGAAGCAGTGATCGAGATGACCCGTCCAGATGTGCTGGGCCGCCAAAAAGCCGCAGATCTGCGCCATGAGATCCCGTTCTCCCCGCCGTTCGAGTTGATCCACAGCCATGTACCAAGACCGTTGAGCTTCGGGCCAACGAGTCAACCCGGTGAGAGCGGTGCCCTTTCTGAATAACAGTTGCGCGTGCAGGGAATCGTCCAGCCTTCCGAATCTCAGAGCTTTGTCGTAAAGCCGCAGGGCCTCGTCGAAAGCGGCCTTCTCCAGCGCCTGATCGCCGGCCAGGTGAGCGTAGCGAAGGGTCGTCAAAGGATCGGCCGCCGACCCCGCCGAGATCAGATGGTGCGCCAGTTCGGGCACGCGGTACGACTCGCCCCCCTCGACACTGCCCTCCAGGACCCGCGCCGCCGCCCGGTGGGCTTTCTGTCGGCGGGGCGGGGACAGCGTCTCCAAGAGCGTCCGGCGTATCAGAGCGTGCGAAAAAGTGTACTGGACGAGCCCCCGGGACGTGGAGGAGACGACCTGCCTCTGTTCCTCCGCCTCCTCCAGCGCTTCGATCAGATCTTCCTCCCCGAATCCGGTCGAGGCCTGGAGGAGATCGAGTGCGAAGGTACGGCCGAGAACGGCGCCCATCTGCAGGCTTTGGAGCGCGAGGGGAGACAGGCGGCGAAGGCGCCTTTCCAGCAGAAGCCGGATGCCCTGGGGTACTTTCAATTCGCTGACGTCGATATCCTCGCGCCATTGCCCCCGTTCGTCGAACAGCATCGACTCCCCCTCGAGGTGGCCGAACACCTCCTCGACGAAGAAAGGATTCCCTTCCGTCACCTCGTAAATCTGCTGGAGGAGTCTTTCCGGGGGACCTGTCCCCGCCAATATTCCGAAGAGTTCGCCGACTTTGGACCGGTCGAGACACCCCAGAGCGATCCGCGCGGCGAGGCGGAGACGAATGAGGTTCGCCAACGTCGCCGCGAAGGGCGTTTCGGTTTCTCCGTCCGCGGGGCGGTGGGTGGCGATCACGAGAACCGGGATCTGCGGAAGACGGGGAGCAAGGAACTCAAGGAGGGCGCAGGTCGAGGCGTCGGCCCAATGGAGATCCTCCAGCGCAAGGAGCACAGCCCGCTCTCGGGAGACTTCCTCGATCAGCTCAACAACCGCGCTGAAAAGGAGATGCCGACCCTGCTCGGGAGGCAGGTCCATGGGCGCCGGCAGGTCCGGTATCGAGCGCCTGATGCGAGGCGTCAACCGTCCGATCTCCGGCGCAAGCGACCCGAGTTTCTCCTTGAGTTCGGACGGCTGGAACATTCGGAAAAGCCTCTCCAGCGCCTCGACGAAAGGCAGGTAGGGGGGCGTTCCCTCCAGTTCGGAGCAGCGTCCCGCAAGCGAAAGCATGCGAAGCGGAGCGGTCCGCTGGAGAGCGCTTTCGAGGAGGCGCGTCTTGCCGATTCCGGCCTCCCCCTCGATCAGGACCATGCCGCCCAGCCCCGAGGCGGCTCCCGCCAGGGCGGATTCGATAAATTGGATCTCCCTCTCCCTGCCCACCAGGCGGTGGCGCTGCCGCTGGGAGGGAAAGTGGTCGGACGGCACGCCGGACAGCGTCACCCGGTCGACGACGCCCGAGGAGAGGGAGGGTATCCGGTTCGTTCCTTCTCCCTCCTCGGCGAACCCTCCCAACTCGGAGGCCATCTCGGCGGCAGAGCGATACCGATGCTCACGGTTTTTCCGCAACGACCGCAGGACGACCGCGTCCAAGAGCGGAGGCACCTCCGGGTTCAACGAGGACGGGGGCGTCGGCGGCTGGTTCAGAATCGCGTCGAACACCAGGGCCGGTGTGGCGCCCCGAGCGGGCACCGTGCCGGTGAGCATCTCGTAGAGGACCACTCCAAGCGAGTACAGATCCGAGCGCGGATCGATCTCCTCGCCGCGGACCTGTTCGGGTGACATATAGTGGATCGTTCCCATGACGATCCCGGGCATGGTCAGCGCCGTCCGCCCCCCGGGGTCCGCCAGTTGCGCCCAACTCTCCCCCTCCATCAGCTTGGCGAGTCCGAAATCGAGGAGCTTCAACCTCCCCTCGCGGGTGAGAAAAATGTTCTCGGGCTTGATGTCTCGGTGCACTATCCCCAGAGCGTGGGCCGCCTCCAAGGCCTCGAGAATCCGCAGTCCGAAGTCGACGGCCCGCGCCGGTGCCGACCGCCCACTCGACAGTTCGGCCCGGAGGTCGCGACCCTCGAGGAACTCCATAACGAGGAAGGGCCGGCCCTCGCGTTCGCCGATGTCGTAGATCGTGCAGATGGAGGGGTGGTTCAGCGCCGAGGCGGCGCGCGCCTCCCAAAAGAAACGATCCAAAGACGCGTTGTCGAGATTCGATTTTTCAGGCAGGAACTTGAGGGCCACCTGGCGGCCCAGCAGGGAGTCGCGTCCGCGGTAGACGACGGACATCCCACCGCTGCCCAACTGGTCCAGTATTTCGTACCGCGCGACCGTCTTGTCGGTCATGTGAATCTCGTCTCGAAAACCGGCGGAGCGCCGACACAACCCCCCGGCCACAAGAGCCCGGCGATTCTCCCCTCGGATTTCTTTCCATATTAAGGCAAAACCGAGGCGTTGTACCAACAATTGTCAATGGGCGGGTTGTCGTGGAGGGAAGGTTGTCCGTCGGAGGCGCGTCCGTCGAGAGGCCATGTTCGGGAACCAAACGGCGCGTTCTGGTAAAGTCTTGGGTTTTGGGTTTGGCTTCGGTGGCCGGACTGGTTCGACCGACGCCCGCCCGTTCTGGAGGTGGTTCATGTGGATTCCCTTTGCACCCGGCACAGTTCGGGATTTCGGCCGTCGTCTCGTCGCACGGCGTATCGTCGACTCCAATTCGTCCGGCTCCGGTTTCCGGCGCGGTATCCCGGTCAATCCCGGGGCGATGATTTGGTTTGGGCTTCCCCTGATGCTGCTGGCGCCACCCGCGATCGCACAGGACGAACCGAAAGCCTTCCTGGGGGCCTCGATTCTCCCCATATCGGGACCACCCATCGAGAACGGCGCGCTCTTGATCCATGAGGGCAGAATTGTGGCCGTCGGCTCCTCGGCGGAGGTGACCATTCCTCCGGACGCGGAGCGAATCGACCTCGCCGGCCGGACGATCTTGCCCGGTCTGGTCGACACCCACAGTCACATCGCGGAAGTGGAGGGCGCCGACTCTTCGGCTCCGATCCAGCCGGAGGTCCGCGTCCTGGACGCCATCAACGTCCGCGACAGCCGCATCCGCAAGGCGCGGGCCGGGGGAGTGACCACGGTCAACGTCATGCCCGGCTCGGGGCACCTGCTGAGTGGTCAGACCCTCTATCTCAAACTTCGGGACGCGCGGGTCACCGACGACCTTTTGATCCCGCTCGACGACGGCGCGCCCGCGGGCGGCGTCAAGATGGCCAACGGGACCAATTCGCGCCGGCCAACTCCATTTCCCGGCACCCGCGCCAGGTCCGCCGCCCTGATCCGGGAGCGGTTCATCAAGGCGATTGAATATCGGGAAAAACTGGCCGATGCCGGCGACGATCCCGGCAAAAGACCGGCGCGTGACTTGGGTCTGGAGGCTTTGGTGGAAGTTCTCGAAGGGCGGCGCGTGGTCCACCACCACACCCATCGATTCGACGATATCCTGACGGTGCTCCGGTTGCGGGAGGAATTCGGTTTCAAGGTGGTCCTCCACCACGTCAGCGACGCCTGGAAGGTGGCCGGGGAAATCGCCGCCGCGGGTGTGCCGTCGTCAATCATTATGATCGACAGTCCGGGGGGAAAACTGGAGGCCCGGGACGTCTCTTTCCGCAACGGCAAAGCCCTCGAGGACGCGGGCGCCGCGGTTGCGTTTCATACCGACGATCCCATTACGGACTCCAGACTTTTCCTGCGTTCGGCCGCGCTCGCGGTCCGCGCCGGCATGTCCCGGGAGAAGGCTTTGGAGAGCTTGACGCTGGCCGCGGCCCGCATGCTGGAGCTGGAGGATCGCGTCGGATCTCTCGAACCCGGAAAGGACGCCGATTTCGTCGTCCTCTCGGGGGACCCTCTCAGTCTGTACACACAGGTGCTGCAAACCTGGGTGGAGGGTCGCAAGCTGTTCGATCTGGAGGCGTCGGAGGACCGGCTTTACGCGGTGGGCGGCTACGGAGCCGGCCGAGATCAACCCCGGTCGATCGAAGGTTATCTGGCGGGGGAGGTGCTGCGATGACCCGCTGGCCGGCCTGGGTCGCCACGTGCGTTTGCGCCGTCGGCCTGGCTTCGGGGCAGATCGCCGTCCGGGGGGAAACGGTGCACACGTTGGCCGGTCCAGCCATCGAGGATGGCGTGGTGTTGATTGACGACGGGCGCGTCACGTCCGTGGGTCCCGCCTCGGAGATCGCCATTCCGCCCGGATATGAGGTCTTCTCGGCGGCCGTCGTGACGCCCGGGCTGATCGACGCCCACACCGTGGTGGGTCTGTCGGGCTACCTCAACCAGCCACACGACCAGGATCATCTCGAAGCGTCGGCCCCGATCCAGCCCCAGCTGCGGGCGATGGACGCCTACAATCCCGACGAGAGACTGGTGGATTGGGTCCGGTCGTTCGGCGTCACAACGATTCACACCGGCCACGGACCCGGTAGCCTGATTTCGGGCCAGACGATGGTCGTCAAGACGGTGGGCAGGACCGTGGAGGAGGCTGTTGTGAAGCCGGTGGCCGCTGTGGCGGCGACCCTCGGTCCGTCGGCCCGCGAACAGGGGAGAGCCCCCGGGACCCGGTCCAAGGCGGTGGCGATGCTGCGGGCCGAGCTGTTGAAGGCTCAGGAGCATCGGCGCAAGTTGGAGTCGGCGGCGGAGGGCGGGGAACCGGCGCGGGATCTGGCAAGGGAGACCCTGGTCGGAGTGCTTCGGAAGGAAGTCCCCCTGTTGGTTACGGTTAATCGAGCCAACGACATCCTGACCGCTTTGCGCGTGGCCCGGGAATTCGACATCGATCTGATCCTGGACGGCGTGGCCGAGGCTCACCTGATTCTCGATGAGATTCGGGAGAGCGGTTTCCCGGTGATCGTGCATCCCCCGATGCAGCGCGCCTTCGGCGAGCTGGAGAACCTGAGCATGGAGACGCCGGCGAAACTTCGGGAGGCGGGCATTCGGTTCGCCTTTCAGAGCGGCTTCGAGAGCTACGTGCCCAAGACCCGGGTGCTGCTGTTCGAAGCGGCCGTCGGCGCTCGCTACGGGCTCACTTTTGAGGAAACCCTGGCGGCGGCGACGATCGAGGCGGCCCGCATCCTGGGGATCGACGACCGGGTGGGATCCCTGGAGGTGGGGAAGGACGCCGATCTGGTTCTTTTCGACGGCGATCCCTTCGAATACACTTCCCATGTGGAGGCAGTCTTGATCAACGGTCGCCTGGCCAGCCAAGGCGACGCCGAGTGGAGGTGATCGCATGACGCCGGGGAATGCCGACGGGGTGTCGGCCGAGGTCGGAGCCGGGTCGATTTTCTTCACCGACTCCGTCCGTCGGTCGGGTTTTTCCCTGTCGAACCAGTTCGCGGAGCACATGGAGTTTTCGTTGGTGAAGACCCGGGCCACGGCCACGCGGTACGACTTTTACCAAGCCCTCGCAATGGCCGTAAAGGACCGGCTGGTACGGAAGTGGCTCAGAACGCAGCAGACCTACCGGGAGAAACGCGCCAAGCATATCTACTACCTGTCCCTCGAGTTTCTTCCCGGCAGGATGCTCGCCAACACGCTGATCAACATGGACTATTACGAGCGGTGCCGGGAGATCATCCGCCAAGACGGACTCATCCTCGAGGAGATCATGGAGGAGGAGCACGACATGGGTCTCGGCAACGGGGGGTTGGGGCGTCTCGCCGCCTGTTACCTCGATTCCATGGCGACCCTGAGGCTCCCCGCCTTCGGCTACGGAATCCGCTACGAATACGGCATCTTCCGGCAGGAGATCCGCAACGGGCATCAGGTCGAGCAGCCCGACAACTGGCTGAGCTACGGGAGTCCGTGGGAGGCGGTCCGCATTGAGCTGACCTTCCGGGTGCGCTTTCACGGCCGGGTGGAGTCCTGGATCGACGGCCAGGGCAGGGAGCGATTCCGATGGGTCGACACCGAGGATGTCCTGGCGGTCGCCCACGACGTTCCGGTTCCGGGATATAGGTCGAATACCGTCAACAACCTGCGCCTGTGGCAGGCGAAATCCACCGACGAGTTTAGCTTTCGCGAGTTTGACCGGGGAAACTACTTGGCGGCGGTGGTGGACAAGAACCTGTCGGAGAACATCTCGAAGGTGCTTTATCCCAGCGACTCGTCGGCCCAGGGGAAGCTGCTGCGCCTCAAACAGCAGTACTTCTTCGTCTCGGCCTCGCTTCAGGACATCTTCGGCGAGTACCTGCGACACCACGACTCCTTTGACGATTTTCCCGGAGAGGTTTTCATCCAGCTCAACGACACCCACCCGGTGATCGCGATTCCCGAGCTGATGCGGCTGCTGGTCGACGAGCACGGACTCGGGTGGGACGAGGCTTGGGACATCACCCGACGATGTTTCGGATATACGAACCACACGATCGTCCCCGAGGCCCTGGAGGAGTGGCCGGTTTCTCTGCTGGAGGACCTGCTGCCTCGTCACTTGCAGATCATCTATGAGATCAACCACCGCTTTCTGGAGGAAGTTCGAGGGAGTTACAGCCGAGACGACGCCGTCATCGCCGAGGTGTCCATCATCCGGGAGGAACCCGTTCGAACGGTGAGGATGGCGAATCTGGCTCTTGTGGGAGCGGCGGCCGTCAACGGAGTGGCCGAGTTGCACACGAACATCCTGCGGAAGCGGATCTTCTCCCACTTCGATCGGCTGTTTCCAGGCCAGATCCGGAATGTCACCAACGGCGTTACCCCGCGACGCTGGCTGGGCGTGGCCAACCCCCTGCTGGCCCATTTCATCACCGAGCAGATCGGCGACGGTTGGATGACTGACCTCGACCAGCTTCGTCGGCTCGAGGAGTTCGCGGGGGACGAGGCCTTCCGCAGGTCCTGGAGGACAATCAAACAGTCCCGGAAGCTTCTCCTCAAGCGGTGGGTGGAGCGGGAGACGGCGTCGGAGATCGACATCGACTCCCTCTTCGACGCCCAGATCAAGAGGGTTCACCTGTACAAGCGGCAGTTGCTGAACGTCCTCCACGCCATCACCCTGTACAATCGGATTCGCAGGGATCCAGGGAACCCGCCGGTACCGCGCACGATCATCTTCAGTGGCAAGGCTGCGCCGGCCTATTTCGAGGCGAAACTGGTGATCAAGCTGATCCACTCGGTGGCCGCCATCGTGAACGCGGACCCCGCGACCCAACCCTGTCTGCGGGTCCTCTTCCTGGAGAACTATT
This sequence comes from uncultured Acidobacteriota bacterium, assembly GCA_964422565.1. GTDB lineage: Bacteria > Acidobacteriota > UBA6911 > RPQK01 > JAPXNP01 > CAYRCA01. Next base: position 8,656 of record CAYRCA010000002.1, read on the forward strand.
CCGTCAGCCTGGCGGAGACGATCATCCCCGCTACCGATCTGTCGGAGCAGATTTCGACCGCCGGGTACGAGGCTTCGGGTACGGGAAATATGAAGTTTGCCCTCAACGGGGCGCTGACGATCGGGACTCTGGACGGGGCCAACATCGAAATCCTCGAGGAGGTGGGGCGCGAAAACATGTTCGTCTTCGGCCTGGCGGCCGACGACGTGCAGGAACTCCAGCGCGGCGGTTACCGGCCAAGGGACTATTACGAGGAGAATCCTGAGTTGAGGGAAGTGGTGGACATGCTGGCCCGGGACTACTTCAATCCGGATGAGCCCGGGATCTTTCGGCCCCTTGTGGACGAGTTGCTCGAGCAAGACTACTACTGCCTTCTGGCCGACTATGGTTCTTATCTGTCCGCCCAGAGTGAGGTGGAGAGGGTGTTCTCCGACGAGGAAGAATGGGTGCGGCGCTCCATCATGAACGTGGCCCGGATGGGTCGGTTTTCCAGCGACCGGTCGATTCGCGAGTACAACGAGAAGATCTGGAAGACGGAGCCGGTGGAGGTTCCGGAGGAGCAGGCGGGCCCCATCTGATCCGCCGGGAGGTGGCCTGAGTTTCCTGATGACCGCGGAAGAGATCCGTCGGCGACTGAAAGGCATCGCCGTTCGACGCCTTGAGGGAGGAGTTTCGGGACAGGCCGCCGTTCTGATGGCGATCCGCTTCCGGGGAGGCGGGTATCCCCATTTCGTCTTGACGCGGCGGACCGAGAGCGTGGCCACGCACAAGGGACAGATCTCCTTTCCGGGCGGTTTTCGGGAACTGGGCGACAAGTCTCTCGTCGAGACGGCGCTGCGCGAGACCGAGGAGGAGATCGGTGTCCGGGCGTGCGAGGTTGAGATCCTGGGCGAGTTTCACGACTATTGGGCGATCACCGACTGCTTGGTTCGCCCGGTGGTGGGCGTCTTGTCTCCCTCCGTTGCGTACCGCGCCCACTCCGAGGAGGTTGCCTACATCCTGGAGGTTCCCTTCGAGTTCTTTGTGACCGCCTCGCCGGCCGTCGAGTATCGAATCCATCGGGGAGAGCGTCGGGCGGTCTACTATTTCGAGTATGGCGGCGACACGATCTGGGGGCTCACGGCCCAGATGATTCGCGACTTTGTCAAGGGACTGGTCGGGGGCTGACGTTCGGGTCTTGGCGGGCGCTTCTCCGTCCGACAGACCCGTCCCGACCCTTGCGGCGCCCGACCAGGATGGTAAAGTGGGGATGGGGGTCGGCGGAGAGGCCGAACGGGGGAGAGGGTTGCGAGATGCGGAATGTTCTCCGGTTTCTGGTCCCGCCCGACGAGTGGACGTTATCGGTTATCGTTGTGGGAGGCATCTTCGTGGGGCTGGGCCTCCACGTACTGTATATCTCCAACGCCGTCTCCTATCTGTCCGATGATCCCCGCACCTGTGTGAACTGCCACGTGATGAATCCCCAGTTCGCGACCTGGCAGAGGGGCAGCCACGGGCGGGTGGCCACCTGCAACGACTGTCACGTGCCGCAGGATCACTTCGTCCGGACCTATCTCTTCAAAGCCAACGACGGCCTTCGCCACGCCTTCATGTTCACCTTTCGACTGGAGCCGCAGGTCATGCGCATCAAGCCGGCCGGTGAGCGGGCCGTCCAGGAAAACTGCATCCGATGTCACTCCGAGCAGATTCACCCGGTTTCGTTGCGGGCCATCAGCAATCGCAGCGTGGCGGACCAGACGGACAGGTTCTGCTGGGACTGTCATCGCGAAACACCCCATGGGAGGGTCAACAGCCTGGCCTCGACTCCGCACGCCCGCGTGCCGCCGCTGCGACCGGTGGTCCCGGAGTGGGTCGGCCGGAGGATGTCTGCAGAAGGGGAGGGGCGGGGAGGCCCCTAGGGTGCCCTCGGAGGGAAGGGGAGTATGAAACCGATAGGAGAACAGATTCGCGAGAAGCCGTGGTTGGGCTGGGCACTCTTTCTGGTCACCGTAGTGGGGGTGTTTCTGCTCGGCCTGTTCGCCTCATCCATTGTGGAGCGCCGGGGTGAATCCTTCGCTCTGCAGGTGATCAAGCCCATTCCAGAGTGGGAGCCCCGAAATGAGGTTTGGGGTGAAAACTTCCCGAGGCAGTATGAGAGCTACCGCCGGACGCTGCGAACCGACTTCGCCAGCAAGTACGCCGGATCGGCCAGGATCGACTACCTGGAGAAGTATCCCGAGTTGGTCATCCTCTGGGCCGGATACGGCTTTTCCAGGGACTACAACCAGGGACAGGGACACGCCCACTCCATACGGAATATTCGAGCGACCCTCCGGACCGGGGGAATCGAGGCCAGTCCCCAACCGGCCACATGCTGGACCTGTAAGAGCACCGATGTTCCGCGGGTTATGGCGCGCGACGGCGTCGCCGCCTTCTACTCTGGCGGTTGGCGGGAGAAGGGCGCCGATTTCGTCAATCCCATCGGCTGTCAAGACTGCCACGACCCCGCGACGATGAACCTTCGCATTACCCGACCCGCTCTCATCGAGGCGTTCGAGCGGCGGGGAGAGAGGATCGAGGACTTCACTCACAACGAGATGCGTTCGCTGGTCTGCGCTCAGTGTCACGTGGAGTACTATTTCCGACCCGAGCCGGAGAACTACCTGACCTTTCCTTGGGACAGGGGTTTCAGCGCCGACGAGATGGAGCGGTACTTCGACGAGATCGAGTTCGCCGACTGGACTCACCAGCTGAGCCGCGCGCCCATGCTCAAGGCCCAGCATCCCGATTACGAGCTTTATCGAACGGGGGTGCACTACGCCAGGGGCGTATCCTGCGCGGATTGCCACATGCCCTACCGGTCGGAGGGCGGGGTCAAGTTTACCGATCACCACATCCAGAGTCCCCTGAACAACGTGGAGGGCTCCTGCATGGTCTGTCATCGGGAGACCACCTCGCAGCTGATTGAGGATGTGTACGCCCGCCAGGACCGGATCTCGGAGTTGCGGAGGCTGACGGAGAGGGCGCTGGCCGCCGCTCACATCGAAGCGAAGGTGGCGTGGGAGGCCGGGGCCGGAGAGGAGGAGATGCGGCCCGTCCTGCGACTGATCCGTCACGCCCAGTGGCGTTGGGACTGGGTGGTTGCCTCCAACGGCTACGGGTTCCATGCGCCGGTCGAGTCGCTGAGGGTGCTGGGCACGGCGGTGCAGAGGGCGGAGCAGGCGCGGCGCCTCCTGGCGCTCGTATTGGTGCGAAACGGCGTCGACTACCCGGTCGAGCCGCCCGACATCTCCACCAAGGAGAAGGCTCAGGCCTACATCGGGCTCGATATGGACTTTCTCCGCCGCGACAAGGAGGAGTTTCTCGAATCTACCGTCCCCGATTGGGACCACCTCGCCCGCGAACGTCGGGGAACCCCGCCGGAGTACTGACGCGGCGGGGTTCGGGTGAAGTCGTTGACGCGCCTCCCCTCGATCTTACGCCTGCGGCTCCGTAACCTTTGCCGCCCGTCTCTGTATTCAACTTCGTAAGCGGACCGTCCTCGACGGCCCTCTCCGATTCGACCCAAGCCGCACCGGGACCACTCGGGAACGCCGCGGCTCGTAACACGGCCTCAGAGTGGGGCCGCGCAGGTTCTCGAGGCGGCTGGATCTTCCGAGTCCGCGTCGGGCCTCGGGAAGGGAGTTGACCGATGGGCGTCAGGCTGATGTTGCCGAGCCTGCTGATTTTCACCCTCGCCGCGACGGGAGGGTGCTCGGTCCGGAAGATGGCGATCTGGAACTGGTCCGCGAGGCCATGCCGTTTGGGCTCAAGACGATCGAAAGTCTGCTGGTCGAGGTTCCACGGCACCGCGGCCTCCTGTTGACGGCCTCCAGCGGCTTCACTCAATACGCCTACCTGGCCCGTGGAGCTCGAAGCCGAGGAGGTGAGGGACTCGAACCCCGACCGCTCCAAGGCGTTGCGTCTCCGCGCCAAAGAACTCTACCGGAGTCCTGATCGGGATCCATTTCCTTCGGAGGACTCCCGGTGGAGTCTGGGGGGGATTGTCGGCGGCGATTGCGAGTTCGCTGGCGCTCGTCGGGGTCATTCTTCCGGCCATCCCCCCGCCGTCTCTTTTCTGGCCGGGAATCGGTCTTCTTGTCGTCGCGGCCCTCGCCGGAGCGCCCATCTTCGTCGTCCTCGGGGGACTGGCTCTCTTCCTTTTTCACGCCGACGGGATGCAGGTGGCGATCGTCCCGGCCGAGGCCTACAGCCTTGCCTCCAATGCGGTTCTGCCCAGCATTCCCCTCTTCACGCTGGCCGGAACGATCCTGGCGGAGGGGAAGGCCCCCTCCGACTGATCCGTGCGTTCCGCGCCCTTTTCGGCGCCGTTCCCGGTGGAACCGCGATCGCGGTGGTTGTCGTGTGCGCCTTTTTCACCACTTTCACCGGGGGTC
>CAYRCA010000002.1:13080-19926 GCA_964422565.1 uncultured Acidobacteriota bacterium
GGGGGTTGCCATCCTGGCCCTGGGCGGTCTCTTGTTTCCCGTTCTGGTTGGGCAGGGGTACGGCGAGCGTTTCTCACTCGGGGTCCTCACGGCCTCGGGCGGTATGGGAATCCTTTTTCCGCCCAGCCTCGTGATCATTTTGTACGGGATTGCGGCTCACACGCCCATCGACGAGCTCTTCGTCGGAGGCATCATCCCGGGCGTCATGTTGATTGGGATGATCTCCCTCTACGCCGTCTGGAAGGGTTGGGGCCTCTCGCGCGCCACGACGCCTTTCGATTTTATGGAGTGTGCCGCCGCGCTCTGGCATGCCAAATGGGAACTCGCGCTCCCCGGAGTAGTCTTGTTTGGAATCCTTTCGCCTTTCGCGACGGTGGTGGAGACGGCCGCGCTTGCCGCTCTTTACGTGATGGTGACGGAGGGACTGGTGCATCGAGATCTGCATCTGTGGCGCGACTTTCCCCGACTCTTTCGGCAATGCGCCTTGATGGTCGGCGGCATCATCATAATCCTCGCCTCGGCCATGGGACTCACGCAGTACCTCGTCTTCAACGACGTGCACGCCGCGGCCGCCGACCTTGCCCAAGCCGGCATCGGCTCCAAGTGGCTGTTTCTACTGGCGCTCTTTCTGTTCCTCCTGGCGGTGGGCTGTGTCATGGATATCTTCTCGGCGATCGTGGTCGTGGTCCCCCTGATAACCCCTGTGGCCGCTGCCTTTGGCGTTGACCCGGTTCACCTCGGGATTATTTTCCTCGCCAACATGGAACTGGGCTACCTGACGCCCCCCGTGGGGCTCAACCTGTTCGTCGCCTCCTTCCGTTTCGAGAGACCGGTGCTCGAGTTGTATCGGGCGGTGTTTCCTTTCTTTCTGATCATGCTGCTGGGGGTGCTGCTGATCACGCTGGTGCCGCCTCTCTCGACGGGCCTGCTCGGCCGGTGACGGGAAAACCCCCGGTCTCGAGCGATCCGACAGCACAGCCGATTCCGGTTTACCGCCCCAGGGCCTGAAATATATACTGGATCTCGGCGTCGATCTCCTCGGCCGTCCCGACCGTCCGACTCACCTCCTCGCGCAGCAGTTCGCCGAAGCGGCGGCGCATCCGGTGCACCGCCACCTTGACCGCCGCTTCACTGAGCGCCAGATCCCGGCCGACTTCCCGGTAAGTGGAGCCCGAGTCGTCGCCGGTCAAGTAACCACTCAGGCGCCGGAACCGTTCCGCGTTTCCGCCGGCGGTCATTTCCTCGCCCAGGCGTTGCATGGTTCGCCGCAACAGAGCCGTCGCCCATTCCCGGACGTAGACGTCCTCGGGCGTTGTGGGGTCCGCCGGTTCGGGCCGGTAGGCGTCCTCCTCCGCGTTGAAATCGAGGGCGAACAGGGGTTGGCCCGCTCCCCGCCGCCGCGCCCGCACCCGATCCCACTCGTTGGCCAGGAAGTGCTTCAGGCAGACGAACAGGAAAGACCGGAACCGACCGCGCTCCCGGCGTACCTGTCGAACGTAGCTCTTCTCCAGAAACCGGGTGAAGAAAGCCTGCGTGAGATCCTCGGCCGCGTCTCGCGGATGGCCTCGGTGTCGAACGAAGGCGTAGACCGGCCACCAATAGATCCGGCACAACTCGGCCAGCGCCTCCCGGCCCTCGGGATGGTCGCTCTCGGCCGCGGCGATCACCAGGGGCCACTGGGTAGTCGTCAGCCACTTTCGCCTCGGCGTCGGACCAAGAGGACCTTCAGCGCACACGAAAAACCCCCGTCGTCGTAAGATCGATTCGTTGGCTGCTGTCTGTCATTGTAACAACACTCGAAGGAATTCGGCTTCCCCCGTGCGGATGCAGGTGGACCCCGATGGACCGGTGCAGCCTCCCTCCCATGCTCCCGTTGCCCACCGTTGCCCCGGGCTCGTTGACACGTTTCCCACCGTTGAATATAGTTTCCATCTCGCAGGGCTGGAGCCTGTCTTCATCGCCGACACGGCGAGTTAACTCAGAGGATGCACCATGTCTAACAACCTCACCGTCGATCTATCCGATGCCCACTTGAAATCTCTTCAAATCATGGCGAACCGCCTGCGGAGACACTCGCTCCTTTCCACCACGGAGGCGAAATCGGGTCATCCATCCACATGTTTCTCCTGCGCCGAGATCGTGGCTTCGGTCTTTTTTCGCTTCCTGCGCTACGATCTGAAGTACCCCAAGAGCCCTTACAACGACCGCTTCGTCCTGTCGAAGGGGCATGCCGCCCCGATCCTGTGGGCGGCCCTGGCCGAGGCCGGCGCCTTCCCGGTGGACCATCTACTCACGCTGCGGCGGATCGACAGCGAACTGGAGGGGCATCCCACGCCTCGAAGCCCTTTTGTCGACGTGAGTACCGGCTCGCTGGGCCAGGGGCTGTCGAACGCGGTGGGGATGGCGCTGGCATCGAGAATGGACGGGATCGACAACCGTGTCTACGCCCTGCTGGGGGACGGCGAGACGGCGGAAGGAGCCGTCTGGGAGGCGGCCGCCCTGGCGGGTCACTACCGGCTGGGGCATCTGGTGGCCGTGGTGGACGTCAACCGGCTGGGCCAGAGCGAACCCACCATGTATCAGCACAACATCGAGGTCTATCGCCGCCGGTTCGAGGCCTTCGGTTGGCGGGCGGAGGTGGTGGACGGTCACGATATTCCGCAGCTCCTGTCCGCTCTTCGGAGGGCGATCGAGGATGGGGAGACTCCCTCGGCGATCCTGGCGAAAACCCTTAAGGGAAGAGGGGTGTCCTTTATGGAGGATATCGACGGCTGGCACGGAAAGCCGGTCACCGATCGGACCCAGCTTGATCGGGCGCTAAGCGAGCTCGGCCCCGATGAACCGCTCCCGGAGCCACTGACCCTGGCGAAGCCCGAGGGGAAGGTTGGGGGAACCGGCGGTCCCGTCGGAGAAATTTCGCCGCCGAGCTACGGTCTCGGCGACCTGGTCGCCACCCGGGTGGCCTACGGTGTGGGGCTGGCCAAGCTCGGCCGGGTGGACCGCCGCGTGGTGGCCCTGGACGGGGACTGCAAGAACTCCACCTTCTCGCAGACCTTTCTCAAGGAACACCCCGACCGTTTTGTCGAGTGTTTTATCGCCGAACAGAACATGGTGGGCGCGGCGGCCGGGCTGGCCGCCCTGGGCAAGATTCCATTCGCCTCGTCCTTTGCCTGTTTTCTGACCCGGGCCTACGACTTCATCCGCATGGCCTCAATCTCCCAGGCGGGTGTGAAGCTTTGCGGCTCTCACGCCGGCGTTTCCATCGGAGAGGACGGACCGTCCCAGATGGCTCTTGAGGACCTGGCGATGATGCGGGCTGTGGTGGGCTCTACAGTACTCTACCCTTCGGATGGAGTCAGCGCCGAGCGGCTGGTCGCCTTGGCCGCGGAGACTCCTGGAATCGTCTATATCCGCACCAGTCGGCCGAAGACGCCGGTGATCTATCCCAACGACGAGGTCTTTCAGGTGGGGGGATGCAAGGTCCTGCGGTCCAGCCGGGAGGACCAGGCGACAGTGGTGGGGGCGGGGGTGACCGTTCACGAGGCGCTTAAGGCCTACGATCTATTGCTGGAGCAGGGCGTTGCTGTGCGGGTCGTCGATCTGTACAGCGTCAAGCCGGTGGACCGCAAGATCCTGGTAAGGGCGGCGCGGGAGACGGGGCGCGTCGTGACGGTCGAGGACCACTACCCCGAGGGTGGACTGGGGGAAGCCGTCCAGTCGACCCTGGTCGGAATCTCGTGCGAGTTTCAACGCTTGGCGGTCCACGACCTGCCCCGTTCGGGCAAGCCGGAGGAACTTCTTGACCACTTTGGAATCAGCGCGCGGCGAATCGCGGAAACCGTCGTGGCGATGATTTAGAGGGCGTCCGATTCTGGCTTTCGCCGCCCCCAGAACCGTATTTCATTCTCGCGGGTGCGCCCCGATCATGCCCCTCGCTTCTCACACCGCGTCCAGAGCCTGCTCGATATCCAGCATCAGGTCGTTGGGGTATTCGACACCGATCGACAATCGGACCATCCGATCGGTGACGCCCATCTCGGCCCGCTCTTTCGGATCCACGTCGGAGTGTGTCATCGAAGCCGGATGTTCGGCCAGCGACTCGGTGCCCCCAAGGCTCACGGCCAGTTTGAAAAGCTTGAGGGAGTTGAGGAATCGAAAGGCCTCGGCCTCTCCCCCGACGATGTCGAAGGCGATCATGGCGCCCGGCGCCAGACATTGCCGCCGATAGATTTGATGCTGGGGGGTGTCGTCCCGCAGGTGACCCAGGTAATAGACCCTCTCAACCTTCGGATGGTCGGCCAGGAAGTCGGCCACGTAGCGCGCGTTCTTCATCTGACAGGTCATCCTCAGCTTCAGGGTCTCCAGACTTCGCAGCAGCAGCCAGCCGGTCCAGGGGCTGGCCATCGTTCCGAGAAAGGTGCGCAGCATTCGGATACGTCTGATCGACTGGGCCGAACCCAAACACACGCCGGCGATCAGGTCGCTGTGACCGCCGATGTACTTGGTCGCGGAATAGAGGACCAAATCCGCGCCATGTTTCAAGGGATGTTGCCAGAGGGGGCCGAGAAAGGTGTTGTCCACCGCGACCAGCACCTTTCGGGCGTCCGAGTACTTGGAGGCCAGATCGGCGCAGATCCGGATATCGATGAGAGCGTTGGTCGGATTGGCGGGAGTCTCGAAGAACACCGCCCCCAGTCGGTCGGCCTTCCCCGACTCCGCCAGGGCCAGTTCCATCTCCTCCCCAGAGCAGCCGGCTCTGAATCCGACAGGCTGTATTCCGAATCGGGAGAGCACGTGCTTGAGGAGGTAATCGGTTCCCCCGTAGAGGGGTTCGCTGTGCAGGATCACGTCCCCCGGGCTCAGCACGTCCATCAGGGTCGTGGCGATGGCCGCCATCCCGCTCTCGAAAACGGCGCATGCCTCGGCCTCGTCCCAGAGGGTGAGGCGGTCTTCCAGGACCTCCAGGTCGGGATTGTTGAGCCGGCTGTAGATCAGGCCGGCCCGCTCGGTGGCGTCCTCGGGCGCCAGGCCCAGGGCCGACTCGAAATAGGCCTTGCCCTCCTCGGCGCTGCGGAAGACGAAGGTCGAGGTCTGAAAGATGGGTATCTTGACTGCGCCCTCCGACCACTCCGGCCGATAGCCGTAGCTCATCATGAGGGATTCCGGCCGCAGTTGGGTTCCTCGAATAGACCTGTGCTTGCTGTCGTCCACCTCGCCCCCTTCTCCTCGGCGTGCGACGCTCTCCTCCCTCCCCGATCCGCCGAGCGCGTCGGCGATCCTCACCGGTGAAGCTAACACAGGCCGTAGTCGCGCACAATCTTTCCAGCCTCGCTTTTCCTCCGGACCGAATTCGGCCAACGGCGCACCACAACTCGACACGCGGAACCTGCGAATGCCGGCCCAGGGGGTTGACGTCTCCGACTTCACAAAGGTATTACCTGGATGCCTATGAAAACGCTCCGAGCCACCGTCATCCGGGTCGCGACTCAATGAAGATCCAATTCCTGGGGGGAGCCCGAACGGTCACCGGATCTCAGCACCTGCTCACGGTGAACGGTTGCCGACTTCTGCTCGAATGCGGGCTGTTCCAAGGTCGTCGCGCGGACACGTATCGGATCAACCAGAGTTTTCAGTACGATCCCTCGACCCTCGACGCCGTCATCCTGTCTCACGCCCATATAGACCACAGCGGTAATCTCCCCAACCTGGTCAAGAGCGGCTACCGCGGCCCGATCTTCGCCACCCCGCCCACGGTGGATCTGTGCCGGATCATGCTGCGCGACTCCGCCCACCTTCAGGAGCGGGATATCTACTGGGTCAACAAGGTACGGCGCAGATCGAGCGAACCGCCGATGGAACCGCTTTACAGCATCGGAGATGCCGAGGCCGCCATGGATCTCTTCGTGGGCGTGGATTATCTGGAGTCGTTCGAGGCGGCGCCGGGCGTGGGGGCCACGTTTCGCGACGCAGGCCATATCCTCGGTTCCGCGGGCGTCCTGCTGGAGATCGACGAAAAGGGCGGCCCCCTCCGCCGGTTCGGCTTCACCGGCGACTTGGGTCGCAAGGCCTTGCCCATCATCCGCGATCCGGATTATCTTCGCGACATCGACGTTCTCATCATGGAGAGTACCTACGGCAACCGCGTCCACCGTGTTTCCGACGACGTGGCCGAGGAACTGGCTCACCTGGTCCGCTCGGTCGCCGAATCGGGCGGCAAGATCATCATCCCGGCCTTCGCGGTCGGCCGGACGCAGCTGCTTGTCTATATGCTGCACAAGCTGTTCAACCAGAACCGTATTCCCGACCTGCCCATCTTCGTGGACAGCCCTCTGGCGGTGAACGCCACCGAGGTCTTTCGCCGGCACCCCGCTTGCTTTGACCGGGAGACCCGTCGCCAGTTCCTCGAAGACGGCGCGGACCCCTTCGGATTCGGCCGCCTGCGCTATGTCCGCGATGTAGAGGAATCGAAGAGACTCAACGATCTCAGCTACCCCCACATCGTGATCTCCGCGTCGGGCATGGCCGAGGGAGGCCGGATCCTCCATCACTTGCGGAACAATCTGGGCAACCCGAGGGCCGTGGTCCTGATGGTCGGCTACGCCGCAGAGCAGACCCTCGCGCGCAAGTTAATGGATGGGGAGAGGGTGGTGAGAATCTTCGGAGAGGAGTACGAGGTCCGCTGCCGCGTTCTCCGGTTGGACGACTTCAGCGCCCACGCCGACCGCCATGAGTTGCTGGAGTTCATCGGGCACCAGGAACCCACCCGACTCGATCAGATCTTTCTGGTTCACGGCGAGGCCAATCAGGCGTTGCCTTTTCGCGAGACCCTGCTGAGCCTGGGATTTC
>CAYRCA010000002.1:19936-20305 GCA_964422565.1 uncultured Acidobacteriota bacterium
GGGGAGATCTGGGGCGAGGCCAAACGCTGGCTGCGGGGCGACCAGTTCGACGCGTAGGTTGGCGGGAATCGCCGTCACTCGGTCAGCAGGGGCTCGAAGCGGTAGACAACGAAGAAGTTGTCCTCCAGGAAGTCGAAACTCTGATCCTTCCGATAACCGGCGGCGGTCAGCCATCGGTCCAGTTCCTCGACGGTGTATCTGGTCGCTTCGTACCGCTGCGGCCAGTATTCCTGGTAATCGATGACGGCCACTCGGCCGGAGAGCCTGAGATAACGGGTCAAATCCCGCAGATAGATGTCGGGATTGCGGATGAGGTGTAGGGTGTCGCAGATGAGGCAACAGCGGTGTGCGACCAGGCCAAAAAAAAAA
>CAYRCA010000002.1:20315-27567 GCA_964422565.1 uncultured Acidobacteriota bacterium
CAGATCGACTTTGTCGGGAATTCGAGGATCGTATTCGGCGGCCAGCACAGTCTTGATATTTGTCAGGTTCTCATCGAGAGCGGTCGCCTCGATGTGGCCCAGCAGGTCCTTGTCGATGTCCACGGCGTAGACGATTCCCTCGGGACCGACCTCCCGGGCCAGCGGGCGAGTGAACAGGCCCGAACCCGCCCCCAGGTCCGCCACCCTGTCGCCCGGCTGGATCCCCAATTTCGTCACCACCCGGTCAACCTGCAGTTTCTTGACACGCTCGGCCGACTCCAGGATGAGGATGTACTCCAGGGGGTCCCGACGCTGGGGGGCTATCTGCCAGGCGCCGCCGGCGAGGAAGACCACCAAAGGAAGCAGTGGCGTCACGCGCATCACCTGATTCTATAATGAAGGTCCCGGGCTGAGAAAGCCCTCCGCCCTTCCGTGTCAGTCCGTGTGTTCCGGGCTTGCCGCCCGCCGATTCGTCCCCACTTCGAACTCAACCACGGTCAGTTCTCCCCCCACCTGAAAGTGGGCGTCGGGAAACAAGCGCCTGATCATCTCCCGAACCCGACGGTTCTCCGACAGGAGGAAGGAGCGGAAACGGACGATCCCACGTTCCCGCGCGGCCGCCGCGAGCCGGAGGCAGAGCAGGCTTCCGAGCCCCAGCCCCTGAAACTCGTCGGCGACGGTCACCGCCGGTTCGGCCATCTCGGGATTCTCGGCCGAGCGGACAAACCGACCGATTCCAATGCCTCTGATCTCCTCGCCGGCGGGTCCGCGAAGAATGGCTACCAAGCCGAAATGGTCGACGCCGTCCAGCTCCGTCAGATAACGGAGCTCCTCGCTGTTCAACCGGCTCTTTGGCGTCAAGAAACGCAGATATCGGGAGCGTTGCGACAGCCGCCGAAACCCCTCCTCAAGCTTCTCCCGGTCCTCCGGCTGAAGGATCCGAACCCGGACGGGAGTGCCGTCGCCAAGTCGAAGGTCCTCGCAGTACGAGTCCGAAAGAAGGTAATTTCCGTCCGGCGGGATCATCACGCACAGCCTATCATCCCGCGTGGCCGGGTGCCGCGTGCCGGATGCTCGGAGCTGGGGAATACCGAGAACCCAAGACCTGGAATCGAAACTCGTCTCCCCCCGATTTTTTCATCTTTGATGCGCCCAAATTCTCCAGTTTATGATATGAGTCTAAGGCGATTACCATGAAGAAAAAGACTGTCGATCGACGCTCCTTCCTTGCCCTCACCGCTGCGGCGGCGGGTACTGTCCTGACCGCGCGTGGCGGCCTGTCGGCCTTTGCCTCGCCGGCGACGACAACCGACCGGGTTCCCCTGGGGCGCGGCGGCGCCACCATTTCCCGGATCGGAATCGGGACCGGCTCAAACGGGGGCCAGATTCAACGCGACCTCGGCCAAAACGGGTTTACGCGCCTCCTGCGATACGGCTACGACCGGGGAATCACGTATATCGACACGGCGGACAATTACCGGACCCATGAGATGGTGCGTCGGGCGATCGAGGGACTGCCCCGGGAGGACTTGTTCATCCTCACCAAGATGCCCTGGCACAGCGACTCCTACCGGGAAGCCCCTTTGAAGGAGTTGGACCGTTACCGGACGGAGTTGAACACGGACTACCTGGACTGCCTCTTGATTCACTGCGCCACGACCTCCACCTGGCCCGAGGACCTGGAGAGGATGATGGACGCTTTCAGTGAGGCGCAGCGGCGCGGCTGGATCCGGCTGAAGGGGGTTTCCTGCCACGGGTTGCCCGCCCTGCGGCGGGCGACGGGTGTGGACTGGGTCGACGTCCACCTCGCCCGGGTCAATCCCCAGGGACATCACTGTGACGGGGCCACCGGCGAGTGGGCCGAGGAGGGAAACATCGACGCCGCGATGCGGGAAATCACCGCTATGCATGCCAAGGGGCGGGGCGTGATCGGGATGAAGATCGTCGGAAACGGAGACTTTACTTCGCCGGGGGACCGGGAAAAGTCGGTCCGTTACGCGCTGTCCTGTGGCGTGGTCGACTCCATGGTGATCGGTTTCAAGAACCCGTCGGAGATCGACGAGGCGGTGGAGCGCGTCGACCGGAACCTGCGCTCCCTGGCCGCCTGAAACTCCGGACCGCGGAACGATTGACTGTTGAATGCCGAGTTCTTGCACCGTTCCCGCTCGTCAGTCAGGATTGCCCATTACTGATTCGTTCCCCATCATGCATCATCTGTTTCTCGCGGGAGTCGGCCGATGAGAGATCTGAACGTTGGAATCGTAGGTTTGGGCTGGGCGGCGGGAGCCCATATCGAAACCTTTAATTCGGTGCGAGGCGCCCAGGTGACGGCGGTCTGTTCGAGGCGCGATCTCGATGAGACCGAACTGGGGCGGCGATTCGGAATTCCCCTCAAGGTCTACCGGGACTACGAGCGGATGCTGGCCGATCCCGCCCTGGATATCATCGACATCTGCACGCCCCACCCCCTGCACCCGGCCCAGGCGGTCGCAGCGGCGGAGGCGGGCAAGCATCTGATCATCGAAAAGCCCATCGCCCTCACCCTTGACGACGCTCGGACGATCAAGGCGGCTGTCGAAAAGGCCGGCGTGCGGGCCTGCGTCTGCTTCGAGTGTCGATTCAGCAGGCATTTCAGCCTGGTTCGTTCGGTCATCGACCGGGACCTTCTGGGAGACATCCACTACGCCGAGGTCGATTACTATCACGGAATCGGGCCCTGGTACGGCCAGTTCGACTGGAACGTGAAGAAGGACATGGGCGGCAGCAGCCTCCTGACGGCCGGGTGTCACGCCCTGGACGCACTCCTCTTCTTCATCGACAGCGAGGTCGAGGAGGTCCGCGGCTACAGTAACCGCTCGAAGAGCGCCATCTTCGAGCCGTACGAGTACGACACGACGAGCGTCACCATCCTGAAGTTCGCCGACGGCACCCTCGGCAAGGTGGCCTCGTCGATCGACTGCCTCCAGCCCTACTATTTCCACATCCATCTCGTGGGCAGCGCCGGGAGCCTTCTGGACAACCGTTTCTACAGCAGCCGGTTCGACGGTCTGACCAAAGAACGGTGGAGTACGCTCGAAACCGCCCTGATCGATTCGGGGGACGTGGAGGACCATCCCTATCAACCGCAGTTCCAGTCGTTTGTCGATAATCTCCGCAACGAAAGTCCCATGCCGCTGACCGATCTGGAGACCGCCTTCGAGAGCCACCGGGTCGTCTTCGCGGCCGACCTCTCGGCAAGCGAGGGCCGCACCGTCAGGCTGGAGGAGTTGAAGTGAGGCGGTCCTCCCGCGGGTAGAGAAGATCCCCGGCACGGTTTCGCGTTTGATGGTGTTCGCCGAGGTGAACTTTGGAACTTTCTCCGAAAATTGATAGATGCGAGGACAACAGTCCGAGAACGGCTGTCGCCCGCCGACCGGCGCGGTTGACTGCAGCGCTTTTGTGGGTTGTGTTTCCTTTAGCCGCCTTGGCTCAGGCCGGAACGCGTGAGGAACCGACGGACGCGGTACCCCCGGCTCTGCCTCCCGTGGCCCGTGCCGCCTGGGCGGAGCAGCCGCCCGTCATTGACGGGGATGTCCTCGGCGATCCGGCTTGGGCTCAGGCGGAACCCATCACCGGTTTTTGGCAGACGACACCCTTCGAGGGACGCCCCGTATCGGAAAGGACCGAGGTCAAGATCCTTTACGATGAGCGGCATCTTTATGTTGGCGTCATCTGTTACGACCGGAACCCGGAGCAGATCATCGTCGCCGACAGCCGCCGGGATTCGCCCCTCGACGAAACCGACAGCTTTCAGTTCGTGCTGGACACCTACCGGGACCGGCAGAACGGCTTTGTCTTCGGCACCAATCCGGCAGGAATCGAGTACGACGGCCAGGTGACCAACGAGGGGCAGGGAACCGGCTTCGGCAGCCGGCAGGCCGGGGGAGCCGGGAGCGGGTTCAACATCAACTGGGACGCCTCCTGGACGGTGCGGACGCAGGTTGGGGACTTCGGCTGGAGTGCGGAGTTCGCCATCCCCTTCCGCAGCATTCGATTCCGGTCCGACGTGGGGCAGGTCTGGGGGGTCAACTTTCAGCGCAACATCCGCCGGCGCAACGAGCGAGCCTTCTGGGCGCCCCTGCCTCGGCAATTCAATCTGTACCGCCTCTCGCTGGCGGGCACGCTGACTGGCCTCGATCTCCCCGACCGGAGGACCCTTCAGGTGACGCCTTACGCGCTTGGGGAGGTCCGTCACCGGGTGGAGACCGGTCGGACGAATTGGCTGGGCGACGCCGGCGTGGACCTGAAGTATCGGGTCGCCCCGAGCCTGACGCTGGACGGGACCTACAACACCGATTTCGCCCAGGTCGAGGTCGACGAGCAGCAGATCAACCTGGATCGATTCAACCTGTTCTTCCCCGAGAAGCGGCCCTTCTTCCTCGAGAACGCCGGCTTCTTCGCGGTCGGATCGCCGGGAGAGGTCGACCTGTTCTTCTCCCGCCGGATCGGCATCGGTCCCGAAGGAGAGGTCGTCCCCATTCTGGGGGGCGCGCGACTCTCCGGGAAGCTGGGCGACTCGACCAACGTGGGTCTGCTGAACATGCAGACCCGCGAGACGGCGGGGGCGAACGCGGGCAACAATTTCACGGTCCTCCGATTGAATCGGGAACTTCCCAACCGGTCCGCCTTCGGCGGCATCTTCGTGAATCGGCAGGGCACGGGAGAGCAAGCCGGAGACGATTTCAACCGCACCTACGGTCTGGACGGCAAGTGGGGGGTGGGCGAGTACGGCGAGGTTTCCGGTTTCCTGGCCAGGACGGCGACGCCCGGGTTCGATAGAGGTGAGTACGCCTACCGCGTGGGCAGCCGCCGCGATTCTCAAGCTTGGCTGTTGACCGCGAACTATACCGAGGTCGGGGAGAACTTCAATCCCGAGGTGGGCTTCCTGAGCCGGGAGGGGTTTCGCAAGGCGGACTGGATGGTTTTAAACCGCTACCGCCCCCGTGAGTTCCTCGGCCTCCAGGAGGTCCGCCCCCATGTGAGCTACCGGGGATACTGGAATTTCGAGGGTTTCCAGGAGACGGGTTTTCTCCATGTGGACAATCACTTCGAATGGCGGGGCGGCGCGGAGATTCACACCGGGGTCAACTTCACCAAGGAGGGCGTGGTCGAGCCGTTCGAGATCTACCCCGGGGTCGTCGTTCCGCCCGGCACCTACTCCCACAAGGAGGCCCAACTGGTGGCCTTCACCGATCAGGGTGCCTGGATCAGTCTGCGGTTCGACGCCTACATTGGGGGATTTTTCGGCGGCGACCGGGCGCGCACGGTGCCGGCGCTGCGGATGCGCCTGGGCGAGCGCCTCAACACGGAACTCAGCCTGAACCGAAACGATATATCTCTGCCGGGCGGCGATTTCACCACCAACCTGGCCCGGGCGCGGGTCTCCTACTCCTTCACCCCCCGCGTCTTCGTGCAGTCGCTGATTCAGTACAACGACCGGGACGAGATCTGGTCCACCAACCTCCGCTTCGCCTGGCTGCAGGCGGCCAACACGGGCCTGTTTATCGTCTACAACGACAACCGCGGTTTCGAAAGATCGGACTTCCTCGGCGACCGCAGCTTGATAGTCAAGTTCAGCAAGTTGTTCGATCTGGGGGATTGAGTGCGGCGAGTGGAAACCACCCGCTAGTCACGCCACCAACCACTGACCACTACTCCAGCATCCGCCGGACCCGCCGGACTCCGTCCGTCTCGACGCGGCGCACCTCGAGTTCGCTCGAGGGCAGATGCGCCCCGAAGTAAATTCGGGGATTCCGGGTCACCGACCGGTCCTCGCCCGGCTCGCCCAGATACAGGTGGATCTGGTCGGCTCCGGTCTCGGAGACAACCCGCCCCAAGGTCTTGCGATCGATGCCGCCACCAGGAAGAATCTCAATCCGACCCGCCGAAAGCTCGACATAGCGGCGGATCTCAGGGATCCCTTCGACGGCCAGCGGCGCCCGCCCCGATGTCAGAATCCGGTCTACACCCATTCCGACGAGTTGCTCCAAGGCCCTCTCCGGGTCCGCCACAACGTCGAAAGCCCGATGGAAGACCGTCTGGACCTTCCGCGAACCCGCCGCCGCCCGGACCCGATCCAGAAAGCCCCGGCAGCGGTCGAGATCCACCTCTCCGTCGGGGGTCAAGAGGCCGAAAACCAGTCCGTCGGCGCCCTCCGCGACGAAGACCTCGGCGTCGAGCAGCATGGCTTGAAACTCCCCATCGGCATAGGCCATTCCCCCCTCGCGGGGCCGCACCATGCACATGACGGGGATTTCCAGCTCTCGCTTGATCGCCCGCACGGTCCCGAGGCTGGGCGTCAATCCCCCGACCGCCAGCGCGCCACACAGTTCCAACCGGTCGGCGCCGCCCTCGGCCGCGGCGCGGGCGTCATCGAGAGAGGCGGCGATCACTTCGAGCAGGATTCGGTTCGACACATTCCCTCGCAGATCTCGGAGACTAAGGGTTTGCCCGAGCGGCAAGGAACAGTAACGCGGCGGTGATCGCTACTCCAATCGTAAGCAGGATAAGGACAACTCGTCCGTTGAACGAGTAGTTTCAACCGTCCCGTGCCTTCCTTCGCGCCTCATCTCCCACCAACTCATCGGACTGCCTCCCAAGGCCTCGCGACCACCGGAGCCCCAAAACCAGTTCAAGATGATGATTCTCCTTCGGCCCGGTGCCCGCCAGCTTATCATCATCTGAACTCGGCGCGGACGGGGTGTCCCGATCCCGTGCGGACCCGACATCCAACCGTTCGCGTTATCATGCGGAGAGAACGCGGGCGTGTTGGGGCGCCCGGAACGGAGAAATCTCATGATCGGGAAGGAAAGCGGATGAGCGAGCTTCAAGGAAAGAGAGCCCTGATCTTTGTGGGCGACGACTATGAGGACATGGAGCTGCAGTACCCCAAGTACCGACTGCGGGACGCGGGGGCCGACGTCGTCGTGGCGGGCCTCGACGCGGCGGGGACCGCCTACCGGGGAAAGCATGGCTACCCGCAGCAGTCGGACGCGTCGCTGTCCGACCTGCGGGCGGAGGACTTCGACCTCCTGGTGATTCCCGGCGGGTGGATGCCCGACAAGCTGCGGCGGGACGAGGTGGTGAAGCGAATCACCCGGGAGATGGTCGAGGCCGGCAAATGCGTGGCCTCCATCTGCCACGGGCCGTGGATCGACATCAGCGCCGGCATAGTCCGCGGGGTCAACTACACCAGTTCGCCGGGCATCAAGGA
>CAYRCA010000003.1:0-27035 GCA_964422565.1 uncultured Acidobacteriota bacterium
ATGCCCTTGCTCCTCCAGTAGTCGTCGCTCGTCGTGACGGCCGTTTCCAGGTTGACGATCCGGACGTCGGGATCACGGCGGCGGAAATCCTCCAGTGCGTCGCCCCAGATGTAATCGAAGGCCGCCCGCCGGGGGATGGCTCCGTGGACCCGTTCCGCCAACTCCACGTATCCCGCGGCCGACTTCATGTAGGGTTCGTGGAGGCGAGGGGGCGCCGAATGGGGGAGGATCTGGTCGATGCCGCGGCCCGTCATCACGTCTCCACCGAGGCAGAGCGTCACGGCTCGGGAATCTCGGTTCTCGGCGCCCGGTCTCGCGCTGGAAGCCTGGGAGGAAGCGGCCGCCCCGAGGAAGGCCATCCAACCTCCGGAGAGATGCAGAAACTCCCTGCGATCGTGAGCCTCGAGGCAATCCCGGGTCGGAACCGGTTCGGCAGACAGGATCCTCATCCCGTACTCGAGTCTAACCTAATCTGGAGAATCCCGGGGGGTGGATCCCGCCGCTGATCGTTGATAACCGACCGTCCACCCGCAAAGCCTGTGCGCACCCTCGTTCGCGGCGCTATCTTTGTGGCCGGGCCGGGTTTCGCGTCGGAGTGGAACGCTCGGTTCTCCACACACGACCTTGCGGGGAGGAAGAAGCGATGGAGAAGCGAGTCGAGAGGAGGGGATGGCGTAAGGAGGTGGAAACGTGAGTGCCAAGTCTTTGAGGTTTTCGACTCTGGCCGGCAAGACCGTTGTCGTCCATACGGTGACCTACTTTGTCGCGGGGATTCTGGCCTACACGCTCGGGAACTACGAGCGGACCTTCGCCGAACCTCCCCTGTCCCACTTCATGCGCCCGACCACGGACCCCTGGGTTATGGCGGGCCCCCTGTTCCAGCCGATCCGGGGGCTGATTTTCGCGCTGGCGTTTTTTCCTCTGCGCGAGGTCCTGTTTGCCCGTAAGAAGGGTTGGCTGATTCTCTGGTGGGTCCTGGTGGCCCTGGGTATCCTGTCCACCTTTGGGCCTTCACCGGGTTCCGTTGAAGGGATGATCTACACCATCATCCCTCCGTTGGACCAGATCCTGGGACTCTGGGAAACGGTCCTGCAGTCCTTTCTTCTGGCGGCGCTGCTCTTCCAATGGGTGAACCATCCGGAGAAGAGGTGGCTCAGCTGGACGCTGGGCGTCGTGTTCTCCATCCTGATGATCCTTCCCGTCCTGGGCCTGCTGGCGTCGTGATCCCAGGGAAGGGGATCGACGCCGGGAGGATTGGGCCCGGAGCGGACGTCTCCCGACCTCCCGGCGTACCGCCGGCATCCCGGCCGGCACGGGAACCGCGATGCCACAGGCTCCCGCCGTGAGACCAACCCTTATCGGTCGCGCCGGCCTTTGTGGCGTCCACCTCGCGGCGCAGAGACCGGTGCCCGCGAACGCTATTTCTTTCTTCGTGCGGGCGGACCCGATGCCGTCGCTCGGAGAACCCTGGATCCCGATTGGGAGATAGTGGACCGGCCGGCGAACTGCTCGGGAGCGGCTCAACTGCTCGCCGTCGTGGACACGGCAGAGTCCTCCGGCCGGCTGATCCATCAGGTTTCGCTTCCCGCCGAACGAGACGGGCTTCTCGCCACCCGTTTTCCAGCGTGAGATTCGCGACGGCGATGCGGAGTGCGTTATGGTGGACTCCCGACGACGGAGTCGCGGGTGGGGACCCTTCGCAGGAGTCCGTCGGCCCGCGCTTCCGTAATCACTGAAATGTGGGCAGGCGAACGTCTACTTGCCCATCGGATGGCGGCGCGTCTCGAGGGTGGCGCGTGGAATCTCTTTCTTCTTGTTCCTCGCGGGCGCAGCCCTTACAATGCCCTCATTCTGCCGTCGTCGAACGGGGGAGCGAGAGCATAAGGTTTCTCGGTTGGATTCGGACGCGAAAGGTCCGCTCGATTTGGAGAGTCAAATCAGAGTCATTGCCGACTTCTCCGCTATGGCGCTGGGAATGCTTGAGTGGGCGCCCGTCCAGTGGCTTGGGGGTTGGTGGGCCGGAATGTCCTTCTCCCTGCAGTTCTTCTACGCAATCGGAGTCGTTGCCCTGCTGCTGCTGATGTTTCAGGTCGTTCTCCTGATCGCCGGGTCCGGGGAACTGGACGTGGGCGAGGGCGAGGCGGGCTTTCTGTCCTTGCGCGCCGTCGCCGGTTTTCTTCTGGGCTTTGGGTGGATCGGCGCCATCAGCCTGGAAAACGGCTTCGGCCTCCTCGCCGCGGTCGTCTTCGGTTCGCTGTCGGGGGGAGCGCTGATGGGCGCGGTGACGCTGGTCATGTGGGCTCTTCATCGCATGCGGACCAGCGGGACGCTCAACTATGAAAACGCGGTCGGAGCGGTGGGGACCGTGTACCTGCCGATTCCGCCCCTTCAGCAGGGAGCGGGGAAGGTCGAGGTTTACATTCAGGGGCGGTCGGTGATCGTGCCCGCCTATACGCGGCACGGAGAAAGAATCGGCAATCAGCAGCGCGTTCGGGTCAGCGGGATGATCGACCCGCGGACGCTCCTTGTGGAGCCGCTGGCCGTCCCACTTTCCGAGTCGGCGGACGACTCCGTCTCCGGGAGTTCAAGGACATGACATTGGGATTGCCGTTTCTGCTCTTCGTGTTTGGTGTGTTTCTCCTGTTTATCGGGCTGGTGGTCTTTTTCGCCCGCTACAAGCGTTGTCCCGCCAACAGGATTCTAGTGGTGGCCGGCAAGGTCGCCGGAGACCGGTCGGCTCAGTGCTACAACGGCGGCGCCACCTTCGTCTGGCCCCTGATCCAGGAGTACGGCTATCTCGACCTGACTCCGATCCAGATCGAGATCAAGCTGGAGAGCGCGCTTTCCATGCAGAATATCCGGATCAACACTCCGTCCACCTTCACCGTGGGGATCTCGACCGAACCGGGAGTCATGGAGAACGCGGCGGAGCGAATGTTCGGGCTTCCCCGGCAGGAGATCCGCGATCTGGCCCGGGACATTATCTTCGGTCAGATGCGGGTGGTCATCGCCATTATGTCCATCGAGGAGATCAACTCCGACCGGGATAAATTCATCGAGAACATCTTTAACGTGGTCGGTAGCGAACTGAAGAAGATTGGGCTGTATCTGATCAACGTCAACATCCAGGACATCACGGACGAGTCCGGATACATCGACGCTCTGGGGCAGGAGGCGGCCGCTCGGGCCATCAACGAGGCGAAGAGAAAGGTGGCTCAGCAGGAGCGGGACGGCGAGATAGGGAAGGCTCGGGCCGAGCAGGAGCGCAGAACCGAGGTGGCCCGCTCCAACGCCGAGGCGGTCCAGGGAGAGGACCTGGCCAAAGTGACGGTTGCGAATTCCAACGCGGAGCGCCGGGAACGGGAGGCTGAGGCGGAACGTCGGGCCGCGGCGGCGGAGAAGGTGCAGGCGGCCCACGCCCTCGAGGAGGCCTACGCCGCCGAGCAGGAGGCGGAGAAGGCCCGGGGCGAGCGGGATCGGGCGGCCGAGTATGCCAACGTGGTGGTCCCGGCCGAAGTCGAGAAGGCTCGAATTGAAACGCTCGCCGAAGCCGAGGCGGAGAAGGAGCGCCGCCTCAAGCGAGGCGAGGCCGACGGAATTCGGATGGTCATGGAGGCGGAGGCCCTCGGGGTCGAGGCCAATCTTCGCAAGAAGGCCGTCGGTCTGGACGATCTGGTCAAGGCTTCCGGCGACGATCCCCGGCTGGCCGCGCTCCTGCTGATCGCCCACAGCCTGCCCGAGTTGGTCGCCGAGCAGGTGCGGGCCATCTCCAACCTTAAGATCGACTCGATCACCGTCTGGGAGGGTGGACGCAAGGAGAATGGGCGGACCAGCACGGCCGATTTCCTCGCCGGGCTGGTGGGTGCGTTGCCTCCACTTCACGAGATTACCCGCAACGTCGGCATCGAGCTGCCCGATTTCCTGGGGAGAGTCGGTCAAGAAACCGAGGTGAGGGACAGCGTTCCTTCCGAGACTGCGCGGAGGGCCGGCGAAGCGGCCCCGGCCCCCGCCGTCACGTCTTCGCCGGAAGCGACGGATAAGAAACCGTAGTAGAGCTGTTTTGAGGGACGGAGAACCGGATGCCGCCAGCCACCGAGACCGTCGGATCCACTCAGCCCGCTTGGGTCGTGGTACGATGAACCATCCTTCCATGGTGCTACTGAGACCGAGTCTTTGTGTTGTCGAAGAAAGGGAGATCGACGGCGTCGCGGTTCTTTCGATTGAGCGCGACTTGATGCCGCCCGACGAGTGCCCACTCAGGGACCGTGTCGACGCGTTGGTGGAGTTGGGGCGCCTTGACGTTCTCATCGATCTTCGGCATTGCCCCGACATGGACTCGTCGGACATCGGCCGTCTCATCCGGGCGCACCATTCGGTTCGCCGAGCGGGTGGACGAGTCCGGCTGTTCGGTGTCGAGACAAGGGTTGCGACTCTGCTGGAGATGACGCGTCTGAACACGGTCCTTGACGTTCACCCGACCGAGGAGGCGGCGCTGGCCGCGGTTCGCGGGACCGAAATCCGGTCCTCGGAGGCCTGATTCGCCCGGGCTCTTTTCGGTCCAGTCGAGAGCGATCCGGCAACCATATCGTATAATATCGTATGTTACTACTGGCACCATAAAAGCTGCAAAGATCGTTGACGATTTG
Source organism: uncultured Acidobacteriota bacterium (assembly GCA_964422565.1). Lineage (GTDB taxonomy): Bacteria > Acidobacteriota > UBA6911 > RPQK01 > JAPXNP01 > CAYRCA01. The sequence continues at coordinate 4,647 of CAYRCA010000003.1, forward strand.
GTCTTGGCGTCGGCCTCCTTTCACGCTCCGGCCCCCCTTCAGTCGGCCCGCTCCGCAACCGGATCGGCGGCGCCCCGCTCGGCCTTGGTACGGTGAATGCCGAGTTGGACGTAGTCGCGTCGAAAGAAGAGATCGGCGGTCCAGTCGAGGGCAATGCGCAGGCGTCGCGACCAGCCCGGCATCTTCATCAGATAGATTGTGCGCCAAAGAAACCAGGCCGCAAACCCGGAGAGCTTCACTCCCATCACCCGGGCGACCCCGGTTCGGCAACCGAGGGCGGCCAGGGACCCGAGCGTCCTGTAGACGAAGGGAGTGGGTTCCCGCCCGCGGAGGACTCGGGCCAGGCTTTCGGCCAAATGCTGTCCCTCGGCGACGGCATGTTGGGCTGTGGCGGGGTAGGGACTCCCGTCGGGGGCGGGATTGACGGCGCAGTCGCCGATACCCCAGATCCGGTCTTGGCCCTTGACCCGCAGATCGGGTTCGCAGAGCAGGTAGCCCAGGTCGTCAACCGGCAGATCGAGCCGCTCGAGCAAAGGAGGAGGGGCGATTCCGGCACACCAGATAACGGTGGAGGAGCTCAGCACGTCGCCCCCGGTTAATCGGACCGCGCGGCTACCGATTTCCTCCACCGAACTGTTCAGCCGTACGTCCACTCCCATGCTCCGCAGTTGACGCGTGGCGTATCGCGACAGGTCCTCACCCAGCGGGGCCAGGGTCCGATCGCTGATTTCGATCAGCGTAACCCGACAGTCTTGAGACCGTACGTTACGGTAGAATCGACTGGCGCGTCGCAGGAATATGAGAAACTCTCCGGCGACTTCCACTCCGGTGAAGTTTCCCCCAACGACGATGAAATGAAGGAGTGTCCGACGTTCGTCCGGGTCGTCGGACGCTTCGGCCCGTTCCAGCATCTGGATGGCGCGGTCGCGCAGGGCTACGGCATCGGCGAGGCTCTTAATGCCGAATCCGTACTCCTTCAGTCCGGAAACGGGCATCAGTCGGGTCACACTTCCCAGCGCGACGACCAGGTGGTCGTAGGTCACTGAGGCGGCTTTTTTCGCACCTTCGATCCGGAAATGAACTTCCCGCCGGGGCGGGTCGACTCCAGTGACCTGGGCCATGCGAAATTCGGTGGCGTTCAGGAAGGAGCGGATCGAAACGACGGCGTGGCGGGGTTCCAGCCCTCCGGTACCCGCCTCAACCAGCAAGGGGTAGAAGACGAAGTAGTTGTGCCGGTTGATGAGGAGTATCTTCGCGTCGAGGCCTTTCAGCGTACGCTCCAGCCGTTGAGCGCAATAGGCCCCGGCGAATCCTCCGCCTATGATGACGACTCGTCTGGGTTGGTTCATACCATCAGACTAGTAGAACGGTAGGGATCGAGTCTCGGCGATTCGACCGGAGACGCTATCAGATTGACCGATCATTACGGGATCGGGTTTTCTCCGGTGAGTACGTCCAGCTTCCTGTTCCAGTCGGTGAGAATCGGCTCGATTTCGATGGTGACGATGTCGCCGACCAGAGCGTAGTCCTTGTTTTCGAGGGCTTCGACCAGGGGTTCCAAGACCCCCGGCAACCCCTCCAGGCTGATCGGGACACCCCGCTCCTCCTGGAGCGGAAAAGTCAACTGGACCGCCTGCGAGATGCAGCCGAGCCCGCTGAGCAGGAACTGAAGCAGTTTCACGCCTTCCTGTTCGCGCCCCACCCTGAACCGGTCGCCGATGGAGGAGCAGACCGACAGCAGCTCCCCGCTGTGCCGGCGGGCCTCTTCAATGGCTTGGGACATCAATTGGGACCGTTCATTCACCACTTGTCTCCTTCCGAGCGAAGGGTCCGGCTGTCTCCGGGCCGGAGCCAGATTGACGGGAAAGCAAGAGACGTGCCAGTGGGAAGAGGGCCTTCTTTAGGACAAGTTGGACCCGCCGGAGAAGTCGGAAGCGTCGGACGGCCGCCAGAAATTTGACGGGATGCGTCGGGAAACGGGGATCGTCGCCTCAGCCGGTGCGGGAGTAACGGGTTCCCCCGGGCGGCGGATTGTGGAAGGCGGAAAAGTAACGGCGCTGGGCCCGCAGCTGGGTCGTATCGTTCTGCGCCTGGTCGATCAGCTTCTGCCAGGTGGCCTGATTTTCTTGAATCCGTTCGTCGATCCGGCGAATGAGATTCTCCAACTCGCTTCTGAGTTCCACGCTTAGCCCGCTGAAGTCGTCGTTCGCCGCGACCTTCTCGGCGTGGTCCCCGATGGTCTTGTGGAGAGACCGCAGCGTCGCGAAGTCACCCTTTGCGAGGGCGTCCTTTTGTTGCGACAGCAGACTTTCCAGTGTCCGGTACTCTCCCAGCATGTGTTTCTCAGTAGGTCGGGCCGGCGCATTCGGTCGAGGTCAGGGAGAGCCGATCTCTCCCGTTGCCGACCGTCGATGGGAATGACTTGGTCTCCGGTTTCTCGGAGGCGATCTTGAGTCGGGCTTCCTCCCACGCCGACAGAAGGGTCTCGAGTAGCCTGGCGATCTCCTCCAGAGTATCTCCGTCCTTCCTCAGGTTGGCCTCGGTCAATCGCCGGAGCATGTACGCGTAGAGGCGGTCGAGCGACTTGGCGATCTCACCGCCCCGTTCGAAGTCGAGGGCGGTCTTGAGCTCACCAATGAGGGCGCCGGCCTTGTTGATACATCGCACCCGCTTCTCGATGTCGCCCTTATCGAGGAAATCCCTGGCCTGGCGCAGTTCCTTGATGGCGCCATTGTACAGCAGGAGAATCAGTTCGAGGCGATCGGCGCCGTTCACCTGCATGGCCTGGTAGCGGCTTGCGGGATGGTATGCAAGACCCATTGGTCTTCCTTTCCGTTTATCGCAGGAGGCTAAGTTGGTTTAACTGGACTCCAAGAGTCGCTTGCAGGAATTGGAGTTGCTGGAGCGCCTGGTTGGCGCGTGAAAACTGGGCCGTCAAATACCTTTCCCGGGTGGCCAGGCGGTCCTCTGTGTCCCGGATTCGCTCTTGGATCGTCTTGATATCCGAGCGGTACCCCTCGACGGCGTTGTGGATGGAGCCCTCGAGGGAGTCGGTGATCGATGAGACCAGGCTATGCAGTTGAGCCGCGTAACCGAGGGTGAATGTCACCGTTCCGAAATTTCCCGTCGCGTCCCCGGTGAAGCGGACCTTGAGTCCCTGGGTCGCGCCCGCCGACCCTTCCAGAGTGGCACCGTTCCCGGTTGCCTCGTAGACCTCGAGGGTTGACGGATTGGTGAAGGTCCCGGCCACCGAGACCCCGCTCTCGGAGAGGCCGCCGGTACCAATCCCGGTTCCGGCGCCGTCAACGTCGGAGACCACCGAGAAGGACGCCTGGTGTCCCACGCTGTTCGATGTGACCACCAGGCTGGAACCCGATTTCGAGGCCGTAAGGGACACTCCGTCGGTTTGAAATTGGGAATTGACCGCCTCGACGATCGTGTCCAGATCCATTGCGGCGGTCAGGTTGACCGTCGAGACCTTTGCTCCCATGGTGAAGGTCAGGACCTCGTCGACGCCCAGGGTGGCCCCGATGGCATCGGGCGAGGTGAGGGCGGCCGGCGCCGGGACGGCGGTGATGTCGATCCGATAGGTTCCGGGCTGAGTGGCCTTAGCGCTCGACAGGTAGCCGACTTGTGTATGGGACGTCTCCGCCAGAGCGACGAAGAGGCCTTTCAGTTCCTCAAAGTTGGCGGAAAGTTTTTCGTCGAGGACGGCCGAGTTGATCTGCAGGGTGCCGTCGTTCGTCATTTCGATGCCGGCCGAACCCAGGGTCGTCAGTTCTCCCGGGAGGCCCGTCACGCGTCCGGTGACAACCTGCGCCAGCTGGAACTGGATCTCGCGTACCGTGAACTCGCTGGCCAGGACCCCCGAGCGTCCGGCCGCTTCAACGAATTGAAACTGCGAGTTGATGAACCCGTAGGCTTTATTGTAGCTGTCGACGAAGGCCTGAATGTTCGCCTTGACTTGGTCGGTGTCGTTGGCGACGGTTAGAGTCACCGTGGACGTGGAGGCGTCGCGCAGGCTCAGGGTGACCCCCTCGATGACGTTCTCCACGGCGTTGCTGGAGCTGGTCACGGCCAGGCCATTGACGGTGAGGGCCGCGTCGAGCTCCCCGGCGCCCCCAATGTCGTGCGTGCGGGAGAACTGGAAGGGAGTCGCGCCGTCCGACAGGGTCAGGGTATTGTTTTCGATCGAGATCGCGCTGGCCGACCCGGAGTTCCGGCTGGTAATGGTCAGCCGGTATCCGGCGCCGTCGTGGATGATGCTGGCGTTGACCTCGGCGCCCGAGTCATTGATGGACCTTCGGAGCCCCTCCAGCGTATTGTTGGCGGCGTCGATCTCGATGGTTGTGCTGGTCGATCCAACCACCAGATCGAAGCTGCCGGTTCCGATCGCCTCTCCGCCGGTCGAGAAACCGGCGTCCGAAGCGAGGTTATCGAAGAGCGCCAGGCGATCGACGCGAATCAGGTAGGTCCCCTCGGAGGCCGCTCCGGAAGCGGTCGCTTTCAGGAGTGTCTCATGGGAGGAGGTCGTGGACTTGGCGGCGAAGGCCTCCTCGTCGTTCAGTTTGTCCAGACTCGAGAGAAGCTCGCTGAGACGAGTGTTGAGCTGGTTGTAGGCGTCGATTCTGGCCTGGAACTGACTGATTCGTGTGTCCAGACGCCGGATCGGCGCCCGCTCCACGAACATCAGTTGGGCGACCAGCGACTGAACGTCTAATCCCCCCGTCAGGCCGAAGACTGAATTGAAGCCACCCAAGACCCTACCTCCTCGCGATCAGGCCAGTTTGTCGACCACCGACCCTTTGAATCCATCGAGAAATGTCGACAACTTCTGCAATTCTTCCGGCGGAATCTGATAGATGATCTCACCCGTCTCGCGATCCAGGATGTGAAGCACGGGCCGGCCCAGTTCCTCGCTGTGGACCAGTCTCACGGAACTCTTCCTGATCTCCTGCGCCTGGCCGGCCTGCGAGGCGACTCTTGAACCCATCGCCTGGGCGCACGCCTTGCCGCGGGGCAAGGCCGGGACGGTGACCCGCTCAGCGTTCAGAGCTATGATTTGCTCCGACATGGGGCCTCCCTTTCACGAAGAGGAGCCACCCCGCGGCGGGGTGGCTCCGGAATTGCCGCCTACGGCGCCGTGGCTATCGCAGAAGGGAGAGGACCCCTTGGGGCGCCGCGTTGGCCTGGGCCATGGACGCCAGACCGACTTGGGACAGGATCTGGAACTTGGTCAGGTTGGCGATTTCGACGGCCATGTCGGCATCGCGGATCTGGGATTCGGCGGCGGTCAGGTTCTGGATCTGGGCCTGCATGATTCCGGCCGAGTTCTCCAGCCGGTTCACCGACGCGCCGAGACTGCCGCGCCTGGCGGCGACTTCGCCGATGGCGTAGTTCACCTCCCCCAGCATCGCGGTGACCGATACACCTTCACCGAATTCGACCTTCAGGTCCTTTCCTTCGCCCGTAACACCAACGGGAGGGTCGGCTTCTCCTTCGTCCGGAGGCTCAACCAAGAGGCCGGCGACGTTGAGTACTCCGACCTTGAAGGAAACGAACGCCGCGTCCTCCATTGAGGCGTTGGTGGTGTCGCCGATGAAGATTCTGGTTTCGTCGGCAGTGAAAATCGTCGCGCCGTTGAACGTGGTGGCCTCTCCGACGCGGTCGATTTCCTGGTAGATCGAGGTGAGTTCCTCCGCGATCTTCTCCAGCGACCCGGAGTTGGTGTCGGTGGCGGCCTGGGTGAGCAGGGTGGCGGCACGGTTGAGCAGGTTGGTCACCTGGCCGAGGGCGCTGTCGGCCGTCTGGATGTAGCCGACCCCGTCGTTGGCGTTGCGGACCGACTGCTGCAGCGACCGAATCTGGGCCTGCAAACCGTCGGCGATGGCCAGACCGGCGGCGTCGTCACCGCCCGAGTTGATGCGCTGGCCCGTGGAGAGCCGGAACAACGTCTTCTGCAGGTTCATCTGCGTGACGCTGGACTGCTGCTGCGCGATCAGACTCGACATGTTGTTGAGAACGCTGAATCCTCCCATGGTTCTTTCCTCCTTGATGGGTCTAACTGTTTTCAGGCATCCTTGCCTCTTGCGACGCCGGTTCAAAGGTACCGGCGGACCTTCGTAACTCTCGCTGTTTCTTATCGGCGGCGAGTGGCGGCGGCTTTAGTGCTATCGTTCGATTCGGCCGTTCGGGCGGCGGGCCCGTCGGGCGGGAGTCCTCGGACAGCGGTCAGCGGGAAGAAGTCGGGCGAGTCTCACAAGTTCGTTCCTCTGCCCGCTGACTCTACAGACCCATCACTTCGCCGCAGAGTCGACTGATCTGGGCCCATTCCCGGCGCGAGATCTTAAGAAACTCGGCCACCACCTCGGGATCGTAGAGGACGCCCGCAAGCTGCTCGATCTCGTTGCGGGCATGGTCGTAGGTGAGGGCCTTCCGATAGGGGCGGTCGGAGGTCATGGCGTCGAGGGAGTCGACCACGGCGAAGATGCGGGCGCCGAAGGGAATCTCCTTTCCCTTGACGCCCTCGGGATATCCGGAGCCGTCCCACCGCTCGTGATGGCGAAGGACGAGTTCCGTCGACCCGTCGAGGAACTCGATGCCCCGCAGGATTTCATATCCCAGGGCGGGGTGCTTTTTCATCTCGCGCCACTCCTCCTCGGTCAGTTTTCCCGGCTTTAGGAGGATGGAGTCGGAGATGCCGATCTTGCCGATGTCGTGGAGCAGCGCGCCCCGGGCGATCTCCTCCACGCGCTCGGCGTCGATATCGAACTGGCGGGCCAGCCGGATCGCGTAACTCTGGACGCGAAGGGAGTGACAGCGCGTCTCGCTCTCCCTTGCGTCGAGAGCCCGGACCAGGGCCCCCAGTGTCGTGTCGCGCTGGCTGTCGAGCGACTTCAACGCCGAGTCCAGCGCATAGGACTTGGACTCAACCAACTCCGCAAGCCGAGCTTTGAGCTGCTCGTCCCGAAGTCTCGTTCTCCGAGCCTGCAGAGCGTTCCTGGCGCTGGCGACAACCTTCTTCAGATCGAAGGGCTTGGTGATGTAGTCCGCCGCGCCCTGCTTCATGGCGTCCACGGCGGTCTCGAGGTCCGCCACCGCCGTGATCATGATGACGGGCAGGGCCGGGTGGTGCCGGTTGATGTGATCGAGCAGTTGTAGCCCGGTAAAGCGCGGCATCCGGATGTCGGAGATGATCAGGTCGAAACGGTTTCGGCGGATGGCCTCGAGAGCCGACTCGCCCGAATCCGCCGTTTCGCATTGGAATCCCTGTGAGGAAAGGAAGTGCGATAGGAGCTGGCGAATCGTGATTTCGTCGTCCACCACCAGGACGTTCCCGTCTCCGTTGGCCAAGTGGCCGCAGGGGTCGACCGCGCCGAGAATATCGGCCAGCGATGTCAACTCAGCGGTCGAAACCAAAGGAGTCTGGATCGGTTGGGTAGCTGATCTCATAGCTCTCATCCTCGGAGTCCTCGACGAAGCGGAACTCCACGCGCCGGTTCTTCTCTCGATTCTCCTCACTGTCGTTCGGTTCGAGGGGGCGACTCTCGCCGAAGGCTGCCGCGGAGAGTTGATCCTCGGGGATGCCGCACTCGTTGATGAGGAAGTGGATTACGGCCAGTGCCCGGGCGGCGGAAAGCTCCCAGTTGGACTGGAATCGAAAGGTGCTGATGGGGACGTTGTCGGTGTGGCCGTCCACCCTCAGCGTCACCTCGGTCCGGCGCTTCAGTATCTCCGCCATTTCGCTCAGAAGCGGTTTCATTTCCGGTTTCAGTTCATCCTTGCCGGTATCGAAGAGCAATCGGCCGGGCACTCGCAGCAAGTATCCCTGACCGTCGTTCCGGCTGGGAAGGGCGCCCGGGAAGGCCTGCGGGATGATCGACCTCAGTTCCTCGAGGAGCGCTCCGTCCGCTCCCGTCGTGGTTTGCGCCACCATGTGGCTCTCCGTCGGGGTCGTGAACACGTCCTTGACCCGTTGGGCGCCGAAGGCCTCCCGCAGCGACACGGTCAGCGATCGGTACTTGACGGCGTCGACCTCCGAGAAGGAGAGAATCAGGACGAAGAACACCAGCAGGAGGGTCATCATGTCCGCGAATGAGACCATCCAGGCGGGGGCCGAGGGACTGTCCGATTCGTGTTCCTCTTTCGGTTCCAGGTCCGGTTTCATGCGGCCTTCACCTCACGGGGTTTGTTCGGCGCCCGTGTCGGAATATCCTTTTCCGCCAGGAACGCTTTCAGTACGGTGTCAATCATTCTTGGGTTGTCGCCCTTGGCGATATTGACCAGTCCCACCAGCATCAGTTCGCGGACGAGGCTCTCCTCGCGGCTGCGCACCTCCAGTTTCTTGGCCAGGGGCAGTGCTATCAGATTGGCGATCAGGGAGCCGTAAAGGGTGGTGAGAAGCGCCACCGCCATGGCGGGACCCAGCTTGGAGACGTCGTCCATGTTGGACAGCATGATGACCAGACCGATCAGGGTGCCGATCATGCCGAAGGCGGGGGCCGACTCACCTACGGACTTCAGGATGTCCTGTCCGTGGCGGTGTCGCTGCCGGACGTAACGGATCTCGGTGACCAGCACACTTTCGACGGCCTCCGCTTCGGCCCCGTCCACCACGAGAATCAGTCCGCGGGCGAGAAAAGTGTCCTCGGTTTGGTAGTCCTCGAGGGACAATAGACCATCCTTTCGGGACTTTCGCGCCAGGCTCACCATCTCCTCGATCACTTCGTGGGGGTCCGGCAGAGAGTGGGAGAAGGCGTTGCGGACGACCTCCAGGGTCTTCATGATTCGATCGAGGGGAAAGCGGATCAGGGTGGTCGCGAAGGTTCCTCCGAGGACGATGAGGACCCCCTGAAAGTTTACAAATATAAGGGGTTCCTCGCCGATGAAGACCACTACGAGGACGATGATCACTCCGCTCAGTATGCCGATAATGGTCGCTATGTCCATCGGACCCCTTGACGATGCCGGCCTTGGCTGCGTCCCCACTGACTTACAATGGTCGTCGGATGCCCGATTCGGGTGACCGGCCGGTCTCGCCCGGCGCCGGAGGGCCACCCTCTTTCTTTAGCCATCCCTGGCTTGGCGGCACTCACCCGGATCAGATGGTCCGACACGACAATGTTTCTCCTATCCTTACTCGGCGCGGTCACGCCGAAACTTTAGACTCGCCCGGTGTGAAGGAGGAGTTTCCGCGCCGCTGCCAGAGTCCCCGGATGGTCCCGTGCCGCGCGCCGCGGTCACCAGGCCGGAGAGGGCGCGTCCCTCAATGGATTCCGTAGATCTGTTTTACCCGGGTCATCTGGTCGTCGACCCGGGAACAGATCCGGGAGAATTCGTTGAAATCAAGTGACAAACGTCGTCGGACGAGTTCGTCGACGGAGAAAGTCAACCCTTCCGCGCCCAGCCCGGTTGCCATCGTCTTGGCGACCAGGTTGGCGATGACAACGGTGTCCAGGACCGGGTGGGAGTTCTTCAGTGGGCTCTCGTGGTGACGCTTGATGGCGTCCCTGACCTCCTCCGGAAAGCCCCACTCGCGCGCGATGACTCCGCCAACCTCGGCGTGGTCGCAGCCGAAAAGTTCCCGCTCGGCCTCGACAGAGGAGAGGTCTTTCTCCCGGCTGATCCGGAGAACCGCTCGAAAGTCGGCTTTGAAGAACCGGACCATGATGAGTTTTCCCACGTCGTGAACCAGCGCGGCCACCTTGGCCACCTGGGGTATTTCGACCGGTGAGATTCGCGCGATCTCGCCGGCCGCCAGAGAGGCGACGGTCGAATGAAACCAGAGGTCGTCCTCGGAGAGGTCGTACAGGGGCGCCGGAAGGCTAAGCTGGCGCAGATACTGTCCCAGGACCAGGTTGAACAGGTTGGTCGCGCCGAGTCTCACGATGGCGGTCCGTGGATTGTCGACAGTCTTGCCGCGGTGGAAGAAGACCGAGTTGGCGACCTTCAGGGTATTGGACACGAGAGCCTCGTCGTATTCGACGATGCCGGCGATGTCGGCGAGAGAAACATTTTCGTCGTTGAGTACGGCGAGCAGTTTCTGCGCCGTCACCGGCATCGGTGCCAAGTGCCCGATTCTCCTGATCAGCCCTTCGGGTAACGCCATTCCGTGCCTCAGTGTCGTCGGGTGTCGGGTCTCTGTCCGCCCGGGCCCGCCCGGCGGTGGTCCCGAATCGGAGCCTGTCGGTCCGCCTCTCTTAACCGCGCGCGGACCCACATAACGGGACCGTCGTTCGGCGCGAACGAAGCCAGGGGTTCGGGCATCGGTGATTGCCTCCGATTCAATGTATCGGCAGGGGTGGCCGAGTCCGTTAGCACCCGGTTGCCAAGGGGACGGCGAGATCGCGGCAATGGATGGCTCGATGTCGTCCAGCCCAGGTGAAGACATCTTGGGCCGCCGCACTTTGCGATATTATGTAAGGAGGAATTGAAAACCTTTCGGATCCTCCCGTCGCCTGTTCCGCGGAGGCCGAGTTTCCGTGTGAGCGCTCTCATAATGGCGAATCCCGGCTTGGCAGTGTCCCACGAGTTGAAGACGTTGCTCGACCAGGTTCCGATGGGCCTGCTTCTGGTCGATTCGGAAGGCCGAATCAGCGAGGTCAACCGGCCGGCCGAGGTCATGTTTGCCTATGCCCGTCGCGAGTTGATCGGTCAACCGGTGGAGCTGTTGATTCCGGACCGACTGCGGTATGCGCACACAACGCTTCGGGAGGAGTTTGTCGCCCGGCCTGAAGTCAGGCCCATGGGAGCTGGGCGCGATCTGTTCGCGATGAGGCGGGACGCCACGGAGTTTCCGGTGGAGATCGGCCTCGGCCCGGCGGAAGTGTCAGGGGCGCCGTTCATACTGTGCTGCGTAGCGGACATTTCGATTCGAAAGCGGCTTCTCGAGGAGAGGGAGACATTGCTGCGCGATCTTCAGCATGCATTGGATGAAGTCCGGCGCTTGAGCGGTCTGTTGCCCATCTGTGCCTCCTGCAGGAAGATTCGGGATGAGGTGGGGCGCTGGCGGGCGCTTGAGGAGTACGTCGTCGATCACTCGGAAGCGGAGTTTTCCCACGGACTCTGCCCCGATTGCGCCGTGCAACTCTATCCTCAGTACTTTAAGAAGGAATAGGAATCCGGTCGAGAACGGACGGGTCCGCCGGGGTTCGCCCAGGCGTCTCGATACCTTGTCGCGGCCGGTCGGTTCGTTTTTGGATGGCGGCCGTCGGTTGCGGCGTGCCGTCCAGGCGGTCTCGACGGTTGGTTGCGTCCCCTCCCTGTTCGGTTAACGCTTCGGCGTATCCGCCCGGCGTCGCGGCTGTCGTCCCCTCCGAGTGAGTGCCGGGCAACCCTTCCTCGGCGCGATCGACCGCGATGATTTCCAGCATCCCGCAGCGACGCCGCGTCAGTCCCGATCCGTTCGCTCGCCGGTTCAAACGTCTCGTGTTCCCGGCGAGGTATTTTGACGGCGGGCCGCTCGAGGTGATATCTCTGCCTCGGGAGGATGGCCGGACGGCCGATCCCGGTCGCGAGCGCCTTGGTGGTGTGGGTATTTGCCGGGGACCAGGGCGATCCTGTTTTCCGAGTGGTGTGGTACTGTCGGATCGGGAAGCGGTGGTTTTCCGGGGGAGCGATCCGGCGCTTGCCGCCCGGCCCGATTTCGCCGCGGGTTCGGAATGGGCTCCGGCGAGTGTTCTCCTTCCCTGTTCTCCCGGGGGAACCACCGGTTTGAACGGATCGGCGCGGTTGTGATAACGTGCTAACACGATGGAACGAGCGCTTCGAAACAACGCGAACCTGTGGGAACTGTTTGAGGCCATAACGTTGTTGGAGAACAGCGAGGAAACGGCCCGGTTCTTCCGCGATTTGTGTACGCTTGGAGAGCTGAAGGCCATGGCGGAGCGCTGGCAGGTCGCTCAGATGGTCGACAAGGGGATGCCCTATCGTAAGATCAGCCGGATCACCGGCGCCAGCACGGCCACGGTTACCCGAATCGCCCACTGGCTTCGCCATGGGGAGGGCGGATATCCGATGTTGCTGGACCGAATCCGCGCGCGGCCGGGGCCGGACCGGGGCTCTCGACGCGCCGAAAACAGGACGGACGACTCCCATGCTGCTGAACGGCGATAATCTGAAGGTCTCCATCCAGAAGAAGGGGCGCCTATATCAGGGGTCGCTCGATCTGCTCAAGGCGGCGGGAATCGAGTTCGACTTTTCCGACGGCCTGCTTTTCGCCCGGGGACGAAACTACCCGCTCGACATTCTGTTTCTGCGGGACGACGATATACCCGAGTACGTCCAGGACGGGGTTACCGATCTCGGCATCGTGGGGTTGAATGTAATCCGTGAGAAGGATGCGGAGGTGGTGACCCTTGACCGCCTGGGTCTTGGGGCCTGCGAACTCTGTGTCGCGGTCCCTCGGAAGAGCGGCTACGATTCCTTGCGGGACCTGGAGGGGAAACGCATCGCCACCTCCTATCCGGGAATCCTTCGGAGTTATCTGGCCGAGAAGGGGGTGAAGGCGCGTGTGATCGAAATCAACGGATCCGTGGAGATCACGCCTAGCTTGAATGTCGCCGACGCCATCTGCGACCTCGTATCGACGGGATCCACTCTCCGGATTCACGAGCTGACCCCCATCGAGACCATACTCAAATCGGAGGCCGTCTTGGTGGCCAACCGCGCCTCGCTGGCCGACACCCGGAAGGCCGTGTTGATCGAGCGTCTCAGAACCCGAGTACTGAGTCATCTCGAGGCTCGGAAAACGAAGTATGTCATGATGAACGCGCCGCGCTCCGCGTTGGAGAAGATCCGCGCGATCCTGCCCGGGATGAAGAGCCCCACGATTGTGCCGCTGGCCGACCCCAACCTGATCGCCGTTCACACCGCCGTGCCGGAAGAGTACTTCTGGGAGGTGATCGAGAAGCTCAAGGAGGCCGGCGCCACGGATATGTTGGTGGTGCCGGTCGAAAAGATGGTGGTCTGAATGAAAATCTATGAGTACGACCAACTGAGTCGCGAGGATCTGCGCCGCCTCTGTGTGCGCAATCCGCTCCGCGAACCCGCGCTGGAGGAGACGTGTGAGGAGATCTTCCGGGAAGTGGAGGCCCACGGCGATGAGGCCGTGAGGACGTTCACCCGTAGGTTCGACGGAGTGGAGCTGTCCGAGTTTCGCGTGCAGGCGAAGGACTTTCAAAATGCGGTCGAGGGTTTGTCGCCCGATGTCACGGGGGCTCTCCAGATGGCCGCGGGGAACATCCGGAAGTTCCACTCGGCTCAATCCTTGACCGAGGAACCCGTCGTCGTGCAGGAGGGAGTGACATGCTGGCGGGCGGCGCGAGCCATTTCGGGAGTCGGTATTTACGTTCCCGGCGGGACCGCGGTGATGCCCTCGACCGTTCTGATGCTGGGCATTCCCGCAAAGCTTGCCGGCTGCCAGAAAGTCCTGCTCTGCACTCCCCCCCGCAAGGACGGGAGCGTGCCTCCGGTGGTGTTGGCGGCCGCCCAGATCGCTGGAATCCGGCAGGTTTACAAAGTCGGCGGGGCGCAGGCGGTGGCGGCCATGGCCGTCGGAACCGAGACCATCCCCAAGGTGGAGAAAATCCTGGGGCCTGGAAACCGCTACGTCCAGACTGCGAAGCTGCTGGCCGCCTTCCGCGGCGTTTCCATCGACATGGTGGCGGGCCCCACGGAGGTTCTGATCATCGCCGACCAGAGCGCCTCCCCTCGGCAGGTTGCCGCCGATCTCATCGCCCAGGCCGAACATGGGGCGGACAGCCGGGCGATTCTGGTTACGCCATCCTCGGAGTTGCTGGCCGCGACTGTCTCGGCGCTGGATTCCCAGCTGGAGGACCTTCCCCGGCGGGAGTTGGCGCGGGAGTCTTTGGATCGGAGCTTCGCCCTGCGTGTTTCCTCCTTTGAGGAGGCTTTTGATTTCGGCAACCGCTATGCCCCGGAACACCTGGTCCTGGCCCTCGAAAACCCGAGGGAGTGGCTCGGTTGTGTGCAATCCGCCGGGTCGGTGTTCGTCGGGCACTGGTCCCCGGAGGTGGCCGGCGACTACGCCTCGGGCACGAACCACACCTTGCCGACCTCGGGCACCGCGCGATCCGTCTCCGGTGTCAGCATGGACAGCTTTGTCAAGAAGATTACTTTTCAGGAACTGACCGCGACGGGCCTCGAAGGGTTGGCTCCAACCCTGGAAACCCTGGCCCGCGAGGAGAACCTGGAGGGGCATGCCCGGTCGGTGCGCTTCCGCCGCGAGGGGAAACCGGGAGCCGAGTCGTGAGGCCGGAGGAGATCCTGGAGGATTTGGTTCGCCCGAATATCCGGCGTCTGGAGCCCTATCGGTGCGCGCGGGAGACCGTGCGAGAGGGAATTCTTCTCGATGCGAACGAGAATCCCTTTCTCAGGCGTTGCGGAAAGGCTTTGCTGAACCGCTATCCCGATCCCTATCAGATGGAGTTGCGGGAGGCGTTGGCCGAATGGGTGGGCGTCCGGCCGGAGATGGTCCTGGCCGGCGTCGGATCCGACGAGGTGCTCGACTGGATATTCAAGGTCTTCTGCGCCGGCCATGCCGTCTCCGTTGCGGAACCGACCTACGGCATGTATCGGGTTCTGGCCGACATCTATGATGTGCCGGTTCGCGACATTCCCCTTGGGCTTGGTTTTCGATTCGACGCCTCGCGCTTCCTGGATGTGGTGACGCCCGATGAGAGGGTCCTTTTCCTGTGCACTCCCAACAATCCCACCGGCAACCTCCTCGACCGGAGCGAGATCGAGCGCGTGTTGGCCGAGTGGAGGGGAGTGGTGGTCGTGGATGAAGCCTATGTGGAGTTCTCCGACGGAATTTCGCTGGCCGGGGAGTCGGACCGGTTCCCGAACCTCATCGTCCTAAGGACCTTTTCCAAAGCCTTCGGACGGGCGGGGCTGCGCCTCGGGTACGCGGTTGCCCACCCGGCCGCGATCCAGTATTTCCTGAAGGTGAAGGCGCCCTACAACCTGAGTGCCTGTACTCAGGCCGAGGGTCTTGAGGCGCTGGCGGCAGCGGAGGAGTGTCGCCGCGAAATCAAGCTGATTCGGTGTGAACGGGGGCGGGTCGCCGAGGCACTTCGAAACCTGCCCGGCATCGAGGCCGTGTACCCGTCGCAGGCCAACTTCATCCTGTTTCGATGCGAGGGGGCGGCGGAGATCTGTCGATCCCTGTTGGATGAGGGGATCGTCGTCCGGGATCGGAGCGGTCTCCCGGGGCTGGAGAACTGCATTCGGGTCAGTATCGGCACCCCCGACGAGAACACGGTTTTTCTCGGCCGGCTTCGGCGCCACCTGGAGGAAAGGAAATCGCATGAATCCTCGCAAAGCCGCAGTTGAGCGAAAGACCCTGGAGACCGAGATCGCTCTCGTTCTGAACCTCGACGGGGAGGGCCGTGGTGAGATCGCCACCGGGGTCGGCTTCTTCGACCATATGCTGACCCTGTTGGCGGCGCACTCCAGAATGGATCTGGAACTCAGAGCTCACGGGGATCTTCATGTGGACGATCACCACGTGGTGGAGGACGTCGGCCTGGCTCTGGGCAGGGCGCTGAACGACGCGTTGGGCGCCCGAAAGGGAATCGAGCGTTACGGCTGGGCTGTGTTGCCCATGGACGACGTTCTGGTGGCGACGGCAATCGATCTGAGCGGGCGTTTCTACTTCGCCTCCGACTACCGGCCCGTTCGGGAGCGGGTGGGTGACCTGTCGACGGAACTGGTCCCTCACTTTCTGCGATCCATGGCTCTCGAGGGCCGCATGAACCTGCATGTGCGGATGCTGGAAAATGGGGAGAACGAACATCATCGGGTGGAGGCGGTTTTCAAGTCGCTGGCCAGAGCGCTGCGGACGGCGATCGCTCTTGACCCCGCGCTGGGTTCGGCCGTCCCGTCGAGCAAAGGGGTTCTGGACTGACGGGGATGTCAAGCCATGCTGGTGGTCATCGATTACGACGCGGGCAACCTCTACAACGTCGCCAACGCTCTCAGACACCTGGGAACGGATTTCACAATGTCGGGAGACCCCGACCTTGTTCTTGCCGCCGACAAGGTGATCCTCCCGGGAGTCGGCTCGGCAAGGGCCGCGATGGCCTCGCTGAGGCGACAGGGACTTGAGGACGTGGTGCGGAACCTGAGGGTTCCATTTCTGGGGATCTGCCTGGGGCTGCAGCTTCTGTTTGAGAAGTCGGAGGAGGACGACACCCCCTGCCTGGGACTGATTCCGGGTAGGGTACGTCGTTTTTCCGGCGATCGGCTTAAGGTTCCCCAGATCGGATGGAATCAAGTCGAATGGCGGCCCGGCGTGGAGGAGTCGCCTCTGTTCGGCGGACGGCTGCCGACGGATCCATTCCGGATGGAGTACTTCTACTTCGTCCACAGCTACTACGCCCCTGTGCTTCCCGGATTCACCGTTGCGACGGCCGATTACGGGCAGGTCTTTTCCGCCGCGGTGCAGGCCGGCAACTTCCTGGGGGTACAGTTCCATCCGGAGAGATCGGGGGAGGTGGGGCTCGAATTCTTGCGGAACTTTGTCGATCTGCAAGGGCTGGATCCGACTTCGAACCGAGGGCGCCCATGAACGAGTTGGAACCGCGAACCGACACCTCGAAACCCGGAACGGATGGAGGGAGGCTGCGGCAAGTGCTGAAGATTCCCGCGATCGACCTGATCGAGGGTCGGTGCGTGAGGCTCTTCCAGGGCGACTACGGGCGCCGGACCACCTATTCGACCGACCCCGCGGAGCAGGCGCGGCGGTTTCAGGCGGCGGGTTTTCCACGGGTTCATGTTGTGGACCTGGAAGGCGCCCGGGATGGGAGCGGTCGCAATCGGCTCGCGATTCGGCGGGTGGTCCAGGCGTGCCGGGTACCGGTGCAGGTGGGGGGGGGAATCCGCAGTGATCGGGATGTCGACGAGCTGCTGGGCTTGGGCGCCGCCTATCTTATTCTGGGGACGATGGCGCTGGTCGAGCCCGACCTGGTGGGCCGCTGGATCGGCCGGTGGGGTCCCGAGCGCTTCATCGTCAGCCTCGATTTCAGGCGGGGCCGGCTCCAGACCGAGGGCTGGACGGAGGAGGTCGATGTCGATCTGGACGAGGTTCTTGAGCGGATTCGGGGCTGGGGGGCGGCGGAGGTGATTTCCACCGATGTGGAGCGGGACGGAACTCTGGCGCAGCCGAACTATGAGACGTATCGGCTGCTGGTCCGTCGGTTGTCCCCCGCCGTTACAGTCGTTGCGGCGGGCGGAGTCAGTCGCCCCGAGCATATACGCCTCCTCGGGGACGTGGGGGTCCGGGGGGTGATCATCGGCCGTGCCCTCTACGAAGGGGACTGTTCCTGGGAGGAACTGCTGAATGCTGGCTAAGCGCATCATCCCCTGTCTGGACGTCAAGGAGGGAAGGGTCGTCAAAGGGGTCCACTTCGTCGGTCTTCAGGACGCCGGAGACCCCGTGGAACTGGGTGGTCGGTATTATCGGGAGGGCGCCGACGAGCTTGTCTTTCTGGACATCACAGCCACTGTTGAGGCCCGAAAGACCATGCGGGAGTGGGTGCGCCAGGTGGCCGACTCCATTTTCATTCCCTTTACCGTGGGGGGCGGCATTTCGAGTCTTTCCCAGATGCGGGAACTGCTCCGCGCCGGTGCCGATAAGATCTCCATCAATAGCGCCGCGGTTGGGGATCCGTCTCTGATCAGTCGGGGAGCGGAGACCTTCGGTTCGCAGTGCATCGTCCTGGCGGTCGACGCCAAACGAACGGGAGATCGCTGGACCGTTTTCGTGGGAGGGGGGCGCTGGTGTACCGACCGGGATGCTCTTCAGTGGATCGAAGAGGGCGAAGGACGGGGCGCCGGCGAGATTCTCCTGACCTCCATGGACCGGGACGGGACACGGGACGGATACGATCTGGAACTGCTCGGGGAAGTTGCCGCCAGGGTGAGAATCCCGGTGATCGCATCCGGCGGCGCCGGTTCCCCGGCCCATCTCCTGGAAGGACTGACCGTCGGTCGGGCGGACGCCGTGCTGGCGGCGAGCATTTTTCATTATGGACAGTACTCCATCGCCGAGGTTAAGAGCTACCTTGCCGACAACGGAGTGTGTGTGAGGCTGTGATGGAATTTCGTGTGGATGAGTTGGACTGGGGTAAGGGAGAGGGGTTGCTCCCCGCAGTCGTTCAGGATGACCGCGGCGGCCGCGTGCTGATGTTGGCCTACATGAACCGCGAGGCCCTGCTGAGGACGCTGGAGACTCGGCGGGTAACGTTCTGGAGTCGAAGCCGGAGAGGGCTCTGGACCAAAGGGGAAACATCCGGCAACTATCTCCGGCTGCGATCGATCGCCGTCGACTGCGACCGGGACGCCCTTTTGGTGTCGGCGATTCCGGAGGGCCCCACCTGCCACCGTGGGTCCACCAGTTGTTTCGACGAGTCCGACCGGCCGGCCGGACCGGGCTTTCTTCTTTACCTCGAACAGTTGGTTCGGTCCCGAAAGGAAGCACTTCCCGACGGCTCCTACACGGCCGGGCTGTTTCGGAGAGGTATCAACCGGATCGGAAGGAAGCTCGGGGAAGAGGCTGTGGAAACCATCCTCTCGATGAACGAGGCCCCGGAGAGGACAGTTGAGGAGTCGGCCGACCTGATCTTTCACTTGCTGGTTTTTCTGGTGGAACGGGAAGTCGCTCTGGAGAGCGTTCTCGGAGAGTTGCGCCGTCGGCACGGGGAGGCTCGATCCGGGCTCGGCGCGTTGGAGGGGCCACAAGGAGAAGAGGCGGAAGGGTAGGGGGAGAAGAAAGTCGGTGTTCGGCCGCGCCCTCGACGGTGAGCCACCGGTCAGGCGGGAAGGGCCTGATGATCCAAGACCTCTTCGTAACGCTTGCCGGTGCGGAAGGCCTCGACGAAGGGATCCGCCGAACGAGCGAAGTCCTCGGCCGTCCCCTGGAAGCGGATCAGTCCGTCCTTGAGAAGGACGATCTGATCGGCCACGATCTCGAGACATTTCAGGTCGTGCGTGACGACGATGGAGGTCAGGCGCTCCCGGCGACTCAGTTTGCGGATCAGACGACTCAGCGACTTTCCGATGATCGGGTCGACGCCGGTCGTGGGTTCGTCGTAAAGGATGACCTTGGGGTTGATGGCCATCGCCCGGGCGATGGCGACCTGCTTCTTGGCGCCCTCGCTGAGACTGTCGTAGCGCAGACCGCCCATCCCCTCCAGTTCGACCGCGTCCAGGAGGTAGTCGACCCGCTGCCGAATGAAGGGTTCGTCCGTGATGCCCCGCTCCCGCAGCGGGTAGGCGATGTTGCCCCGGACATCCAGGAAGTCGAAGAAGGCGCCCCCCTGAAAGACGTAGGAAACCTGCTTTCTGTGCTCCAGCAAACGTGCTTCGGGCAGGTCCGTGATGTCCCGACCCTCGAATAGAATCAGTCCCGAGTCGGGCTTCAGAAAGCCGGCGATGAGCTTCAATAAGACGCTCTTGCCGGTGCCGCTTCTCCCCAGAACTCCCAACGTCTCGCCGCAGGGGACGGCCAGGGTGACCCCGCGGAGCACCGGCGCGTCGAAGGCTTTCCTGACATTGATAACCTCGATCGTGGCTCCCGAACCGACGTCCCCGCACCCGGCCGAAAGGTCCTCCGACTCCGGGACGGTCTCCCGCTTCCACCACCGGCGAACGAACATCGACATCAGGATGACCAGGTAGGTCGAGAAGAGGAGGACCAGAAAGATCGTGAAAAATCGCATCGGGGAAAGCCGGTCCGCGCAACGACCGGTCTCGCACCCGGTGGAACGCGCGGCGGTCCGCCGCGCGCCTCCGTCAATGCCGGATCTGGAAACGGGTCAACTTACGCGCCATTTCCTTCTTCTGCCGGGCGTCGCTCTTGCGGTATTCCTGGAGCCAGCAACGCAGGTCGTTCGGATTCATCTCGAGGACTTCGCATACCCAATAAAAACTGCCCGGCTGGTTCTCCTCGGCGTAAAACCAATCCAGGGCGTCCTGACGCCACTCTTCCCACTCTTTATTAGAGGCCTTCTTGGGGGCTACGATGTCGCGGAAGGCCTGAAGGAGAATCCCGAGGGCCAGATTCCTCAAGGAAGGTTCCGGCTTCTTGGTCTGAGGGTACAGTCCTTCGCTCTCAAGTGCTGATGTTCTCATAATCTGCTGATACCCGTCCTTCTATTGGATAATCGGTGTTTCGGAAAAAACAAACCTTTTACCATTTCTTAAAAGTTTTGGCCACCCTTTTTTTTCTTATTCCTTGGATGCCTCCGGAGGCTCAAAAGTTTCGAAGGGGCTGAATTTCGAGTACAATACCGCCCCTGAACTTGGAGGACCCTTCCCATGCCGGTTAAACGACCTCGCGCGGTCACGTCCAAAGGCGAGTCGCTGACTCTTGTAGGTCCCGAGCTTCGAGTCGGCGACCGGGCCCCGGATTTCACCGTAACGACTCGAGATCTCAAACCCTTCACCCTGGCGGACACGGAGGGCAAGGCCCGGATATTCAGCGTGGTGCCCTCAATTGACACTCCGCTTTGTGACACCCAGACGCGTCGGTTCAACAAGGAGGCCTCGGATCTTCCGGGTGTGAGGATCTATACGGTGAGTATGGATTTGCCCTTCGCCCAGAGTCGCTGGTGTACGGTCGCGGGTGTTGACAAAGTCGTAATGTTGTCCGATCACCAGACCGCGAGCTTCGGGCAGAACTACGGGACGCTCGTCGAGGGGCTGCGGCTCGAGGCGAGGGCGCTCTTCGTCCTCGACGAGGAGGGAGTCATTCGTCACGTCGAGTACGTGAAGGACGTGTCCAGCCACCCCGACTACGACGCGGCTTTGGCGGCGGCTCGGGAAGTCTCCTCCGGCTAAAGCGTCGGACCGGGCCAGCCCATTCGCTCCTCGTTCTCCAGGCCGTCGCGGCGGGAATGACTTGAGTCCGGAAACAGTCCCCGCTTGCCGAACAGGGCCGGAGCTTGGCAGAATATCGCCCAGTGACCCGGCAAGTGGAGGATGCCCTTGTTCACAATTCCCGTCGCGAGGCGTGTCTGATTCTGGGTTTGTGGCTCCTCAGCCTCGTCTATACCGTTTCCCTCTGTTACCTCTGGGGTTACCTGTCCCACGAACCCATGCCGGTGGCCCTCGGCCCGGACGTGGCTTCGCTGGTGGGTCCCCTGGAGGGATTTCAGCGAGACCCGTCGCAGCTTGGCGAACCCCTGGGACTGGCGGTGCCCGACTGGGTCTTCTACGGCATTCTGGCGCCCTGGGCGGTGTGCATCGGTCTGACTCTCTGGTTCTGTCTTCGTGTCTTCTCCGAGGACGACCTGGGTCCAGCCGATGACTGAAACGAACCCGGTCACCATCGTCACCTTCGTCCTGTATGTTGTCGGGACGTTCGTCCTGGCGGTGTTCTCACATCGCCTCCTGGCCGGCCGCGGCTTTCTCGGGGAGTACTTCCTGGGGAGCCGAGATCTGCGGAGTTGGTCGTTGGCGTTCGCCTTTGCCGCAACCGCCACCTCGGCGGGCAGTTTTATCGGATTCCCGGCGCTGATTTACAGTTACGGTTGGGTCCTGGCCCTTTGGATCGCCAGTTACATGATCTATCCGCTGTGCGCCATGGGGGTGTTGGGCAAGAGGCTCAACCAGGTCGGCCGCAAGACAAATGCGATCACGATTCCCGACGTGCTCCGCGACCGGTTCGAGTCTCCGTCGCTGGGTTTGTTCCTGACCTCGACAATCCTGCTGTTCACGACGTGCAACCTGGTGGCCCAATTCAGAGCCGGCGCCATCATTCTGGAAGGCACCTTCAACTTCCCGGCGGGTTGGGGATATACGGCGGGGCTGCTGATCTTTGCGGGAGTCGTGGTGCTCTATACGACTTACGGCGGGTTCCGCGCCGTCGTCTGGACCGACGTGATGCAGGGGCTGGTCATGGGGGTGGGGATCGTGATCCTGCTTCCCGTCATCGTCTGGAGAGTGGGGGGCCTCGACGGATTGATGGATCGCCTGGCAAGCCGGCCGCCGCAATTGGTCACCGCCCTGCCGGGAGATCACAACAACCTCGCCTTCATCCTCAGGGATACCGGCCCGGTTCGTTCTTTGAGCGGCGTGCAGTATGAGGTTCGGAGCGGCATAAGCCGCGTCTCGGCTCGGCGGGTTCCGGGACATCCCGATTCGGGAGACACCCTGGTGGTCGAGGTTCCGGCGGTCGTTGACGGGATTGGGCCGGCCACGGCCGCGGACGTTCGGGACTATCTCAACTCCCATCCCGATTTTCGACGGCTGGTGGTGGTGGAGCTCGCCTACGGGAACGACGGCGGCGGTCAGGTTGGTTCCATGCCCTGGACCGCCTTTGTGGCCGGCGAGGAATTCCTGTTCGGGCCCGGGCGCAGGGCCGAC
>CAYRCA010000003.1:27045-27443 GCA_964422565.1 uncultured Acidobacteriota bacterium
CTTGGACTGGCTATCTCCTATTATCTGATGTGGGCGATCACGGCCATGGGGCAGCCGGGGATGATGATTCGCCTCATGGCGTTCAAGGACAGCCGCACCCTGAAGCGGGCCATCATCATCGTCACCGTCTATTTCTCCCTCATCTACATTCCCTTGGTGTATATCTTCACCTCGGCCCGCCTGCTCATTCCCTACCTGTCTCCCGAGGACGCCGACCGGGCGATGGTCCTGGTGGCGGCGCGGGGAGTGGGGACCCTTGGTCTGGGTTACGCGGTGCTGGCGGCGATCCTGGTGGCGGCGCCTTTCGCGGCGGTAATGTCGACGGTGGACAGTTTCCTGCTGATGATCTCCTCCTCCATCGTTCGAGACGTGTATCAGCGCACGATCGACCCGTCGGT
>CAYRCA010000004.1:0-21101 GCA_964422565.1 uncultured Acidobacteriota bacterium
CTGCCCGATTTTCGCCGGGAGTTGCTGGACTCGTTGGTCAGGAGAGGGATGGAAGGGAAGCTCCTGGGCGCCGCCGCTTCCATTCTGAGATCTTTTTTCGAGGGCCGTTTCGTCGACGAGGCGGGTCGTCCCTATCGGGACCGCCTGCGCGAGGGCCGGATCTTGGGGCGGGAGGTGCCGGTTTTCCTCCAGCATGAGGGGAGGGCCTGGCATGGGGTGATGGACCTGGTTATCGAGGAGGCGGGGGGCCGGGTTGTGGGGGTGGACTACAAGACCGGGCGGCGGCTGGATCCGCTGCCCGAGTCGCATCGTCAGCAACGGTCGGTCTATTCGGAGGCCCTGCGGCGGATGGGCGGACCGGAGGCGGCTTTTGAATTTTGGTGGCTGGGCGACGAGAGCGTCCGCGAGCCGAAGCAACCGTCGCTGCCCTTCTCCTGAGCCGGTCGGTCCCCTCCGCGGCGAGATCCCCAGCCCACGTTCAGACCCGAACCTCGATTCGTGTCAGAATGGACATCACCGCGATACTGGCTTTCGCCAGTCAGTCGGTTTGTCGTTCAATGCATGGAAAGGACGGTCTATGGCAACGAGAAAGGCACAGGCACGCTGGAACGGAAATCTTAAGGAGGGAAGGGGGACGATGCGCTTGGGAAGCGGGGCCTATGAGGGTCCCTACTCCTTTCAGTCGCGCTTCGAGGACGGCGCCGGAACCAACCCCGAGGAGTTGATCGGAGCGGCTCACGCCGGCTGCTTTTCGATGGCGTTTTCCGCCGCGCTCTCCGGCGAGGGGCACGAGCCGAAGCGAATCGATACCAATGCCAGGGTTCACCTCGACAAAGTGGGCGAGGGCTTCGCCATCACACGCATCGAGTTGGAAACCGAGGCCGAGGTTCCCGGGATCGACCGGGACGCTTTCCAGAAGTTGGCCGATGGAGCCAAGGCGAACTGTCCCGTTTCAAAGGCGCTGGCCGGCGCCGAGATCAGCCTCAAGGCCCGGCTTGTTTGAGGCCTCGGTTTTTCAGGCCTCGAATCGAACTACTGACGCCTGACGGCTCGGCGCGGCTGATCACCACCCCTTCTTGGTTGCCCCCCACGCGGCCGCGTGGGGGGCACTCCGCAGCTTGAGAATTCCGTCCACCCGGAGAAACAACGCGCGTCCCGGCGGGGTCTTCCGGCGAAACATGGCGCGCTTCCTCTGCGGTCAGTGGTCCAGCACCTCCCGCACCTTGGCGGCAAGAGTGCGGATCGAGAAAGGCTTCTGCAGGAACTGGACGCCCTCCTCGATCATGCCTTGGCGGCCGATGATGTCGGCCGAGTGGCCCGACATGAACAGCAGCTTGATGGCGGGCCTTAACGCCTCGATGCTCTCCCACAGCTCCCGGCCGGTCGTCTCGGGCATCACCACGTCGGTCAACAGCAGGTGGATCGGTCCCACGTGCCCGTCGACCAGGGCCAAGGCCTCGTCCCGGCTCCGCGCAGCCAGCACATGGTACCCGAACCGTTCCAGAACCTTCCGCCCAATCCTGAGGATGGCCTCCTCGTCGTCCACCAGAAGCACCGTTTCGTCGCCGCCGGCGGGTTCACGCCTGGCGCCCGGGGCGGACGACGTCTCCCCCGCCGCTCGGCTCCGGGGCAGGTACACGTTGACGCTCGTTCCCCAGCCCGGCTCGCTGTAGATGGTAATGAATCCACCGTTCTGCTTCACGATCCCGTACACCGTGGCGAGCCCCAGACCCGTGCCCTTGCCTGTCTCCTTGGTAGTGAAGAAAGGCTCGAAGGCGTGGTCGAGAATCTCCCGGTCCATTCCGCAACCGTCGTCGCTCACCGTCAGCAACACGTACTCCCCGGGAACGGAGCCCGCGTGGGCCTCACAGTAGGCTTCATCAAACACCACGTTTTCCGTCTCGATGGTCAGATTCCCTCCGCCGGCGATGGCGTCCCGGGCGTTGACCGACAGATTGGCCAGAATCTGATCGATCTGGGCCGGGTCCGCCCTCACCGGCCACAGGTGCCGACCCGGCCTCCAGGCGAGCTGGATCTCCTCCCCGATGAGCCGGCGCAGCATTCTGAGCAGGCTCGCCACCGTGTCGTTGAGGTCCAGAACCCGGGGGCTGGTCGTCTGCTTGCGGGCAAAGCCCAGAAGCTGGCGCGTCAGCTCCGCGGACCGCCTCGCCGCCTCGAGGACCTCCTCCAGGTCCGCCCGCAACTCGTTGGCGGGATCGAGGCGGTCCAGTATCATCTGCCCTAAGCCGAGGATGACCGTGAGCATGTTGTTGAAATCGTGGGCCACGCCGCCCGCGAGCCGCCCGACGGTCTCCATCTTCTGGGCCTGCAGGAACTGAGCCTCCAGGGCCTTCTGGGCGGTGATGTCTTCCTTGACGGCGAGGAAGTGAGTGAACCTCCCCCGAGGATCCCGGATGGGGGCGATGACAGCCCTCTCCCAGAACAGGGTCCCGTCCTTCTTCCTGTTGCGGAGCTCGCCGTGCCACTCGCCGCCCGACCTGATGGTCTCCCAGAGTTCCCGGTACACCTCCGGCGAGGTCTCGCCCGACTTGAGGATACTGGGGTTCCGCCCCCGCACTTCGTCCAGGGTGTAACCGGTGACCTCCGTGAATTTGGGGTTCACATATTCGATACTCCCTTGAAGGTCCGTGATGAGCACCAAAGCCGGACTCTGTTCGAGGGCCTGCGACAACTTCCGCCCCTCCTCCTCAGCCCGCCTTCGCTCGGTGATATCGGTACCGACGCCGCAGATGGCGATCGGTGTTCCGTGACGGTCGCGCACAACCTGGGTGCGGCAGTCCATGATCAGTCTCCTGCCGTCACTGGAATAATTCACGATGTCGCCGCGCCATTCGCCGTTCCGCAAAGTCCTCTGAAGGATCTCCTTCTGCGTGGTGCCATACTCCGAGTCCTCCCCTTGCGCCTCCGTTGTCTGTCCGATCAGCCGATCATGACTGTATCCCAGGGACTTCACCTGCGCTTGATTCACATAAGTGATCTTCCCCAACAGGTCGGTGACCGTCACATGGTCCGATATCTGATCGAGGACCATGGCATGTAGCCGAAGCTGATCCTCCGTCCGCCTGCGATCCGTCACATCGGTGGCGAGAACCAGTTCGGCCCTGCGCCCCCGCCACTCCAGCGTGTGGCATGCAATCTCAACGAGGATCAGGCTTTTGTCCTTCTTGATATGTCGCCATTCCCCGGCGAAGTCGATCCCTTCGGATACGGCATTCACGGACCGCCACAATCGGGGTACGTCCTCTGGGGGACGGATATCGGCGATCGTCATCCCGAGGAATTCCTCGCGGCTGTAACCATAATGGGATACCGCCGCGTCGTTCACCGCGAGAAAATCCAGGGTCTCAAGGTCGTACACCCACATCGGATGCGGATTCGAAAGGAACAATTGTCGATACCGTTCCTCGCTTTCCCTCAGGGCCTCTCTGGCCGCCCTCTCCTCGGTCCGGTCGCGGAAGACCAGCACCACGCCGGCCATCCGACCGCGCGCGTCCCGTATGGGCGCGCCGTTGCCGGCGATCATCCGCTCGGTCCCGTCGCGGGCGAGGAGCAAGGTATGTTCGGCCAAACCCGTCATCATACCCTCTCCCAACGCAGTTTCGACCGGATTCCGAACCGCCTCCCGGGTTTCTTCATGCAGAATGCTGAAGACCTCCCCCAGAGGTTTTCCGAGGGCCTCGGCCTCACACCAACCGGTGAGGCTCTCGGCCACGGGGTTCATCCGGGTGATCAGGCCCGTCCGGTTGGCGACGATCACACCGTCACCAATGGAACGCAGAGTCTCCGAGAGGCGAGCCTCGCTCGCCTGCAGTTCCGCGGTGCGCTCCGCAACGCGTTGCTCGAGGACGAGCCGACGGTTGGCCAAGTAACCGACAAGAACCGCCAGGAGCGCCGTGAGCAGGCTTCCATAGAGAACGGTCAACCACCCCGTCCGCGCCGGGTAGAGGACATGGAAGGTCGGTCCGGGACGGGCCACCACGGCATAGGTCTTGCCGAAGACGTGGATCGGGTGGACGAGGGTGAACGCCTTGTCCCGGTAGTGACGCAGGCCCTCGGCGGCGTGGGGTCCCGTCGAAGGCGCGGTGGGTTCGCCGGCCAGGATCTCGGGGATGGCGTCGGAGCGAAGCTGATACAGGTGGAGAGTGACCTCGGGGACTTCCCGCGCGGCTTGCCCCAGTGGGGCGCGCAGCATGGCCCCGAGGCGGGGGACTGCCGCAACGAAGCCCTCCACGCGATTCGGATCGTCGGCGGCGCTGACCCGCCGAAAGACGACAAACCTACTATGGGATCCCGTCTCCTCCGCCAGGGTAATGGGGTTCGTGGCTGTGGCCAGCCCGGTCCGGGCCGCCTCGTTGAGAGCCGCCCTCAGGCGGGGGTGGGAGCCGAGATCGTAGCCGAGGGCCACCTTATCGCTCTCCAGAGGTGCCGCATAGAGAACCGGATAGTGGATCTGTCGCTCCCCGGCCGGGACACGATGACCCTGGGCGTCCCACTCCCAGACGGTAAACTCCGGCGCGCCGTCAAGGCGGGCGTCCTCTTCGAATGTCGTTCGTTCCGCGGCTCTTACGACCGGCGCCCACCCCCAGGAGCGAACATCGGGGTTTCGACTCAGAAGCCCCGTGTAGGTTTGGAATTCCCGCCGGTCCATATGCTCACTTGCCTGGAAGAAGAGGGCCAGTCCCTCCAGTTGCTGGTCGCCCACGTCTCGGAGGGCGTCCGCGACGAGAGAAGCCCTCGCCGAGGCCAGGCTCCGAAATGTGTTCTGTTTCAGCAAGTTCTGCAGGTCCCCGGCCTCGTAGGCTAGAAAAAACGTCAGTGTGAGGCCTGCGGCGGCGGTGATCGCGGCCTCGGCGCGACGCGTAAGCCGACTTTCCGGCCGGCGGCGGGTCGACTCCCGCTCGCGACGTCGCAGGAGACCCACCCCACCGAGGACGATGAGTGTCAGCGCCGCGGTGAAGGCGATCGGCGCCACCAATCGGCCGATGATCCGCGCCCGCCAGCCGCCGGTGCCCACATCGATGCCGAAGACCGCGACCACCCTATCGGTGTGGGGATCGACCAGGGGAACGAAGGCGCTCACCCAGGTGCCCAAACGGTCGTCCAGGGGGCCCCCGACGGCCGGGTGAGCGGTGGAAAACAAGTCCCGAAGGAGATCCGGCGCCTCGTCGTAGCCCTGCCCGGCGGCCGATTCATCCTCGGAACCGATGGGTTCGGAGTCGGCGAAGAAGAAGATCGAGCCGTCCTCCCGACGGCCAGTCAGGTAGAGGAAGCGGCACTCGGGGACCACCTGGCGGGCGAGCGCCAAGTGCTCCTTCAGTCGCAAGTATTCAGGCGCGGACAGATCCGCCGCGGTGCCGGAGAGGGCGGCCAGGCTATCGAGGTCGACCCCTTTGGCCACCAACCGCGCCTGCTGGAGCAAGTCATCGCGCATCCGCAGGTCGCTTCTTTGCGCCGCCCACCCGGCCAACAGTGCCCCACCGGCCAAGACGACCAGCACAACGATAGCCGGTCCACGGTTACTGCCCGTCAGCCATTTCAAGCCTGTGCCGCTCAAATGGAGAAGACCCTTCCCTCTTTCGGGTGGCGTCGCCGCGGGGGAGTCAATCCGACCCGAACCGTCCTCCCGCATCGGCACCTCCGTCCTGAGCAGGAGCGGAATGGTCTCGCCAACGTTCCGGCCACTCCTCCATTATAGGCACTCAAGACCGGTGGGAGAATTTCGCCACCGCCGAGGGCCCTGAAGCATGACCCATTTCGCCCGGAGTGCCGCCGGTGGACCGGAAAGACGGAAGAACGCCATACCGCCGGCACCCCGAGCGCTATCGGGGCGGCACCCCTTCCGCACCGTCCGACAACGTCGTGGAGGCCTCCTCCCCGGAACGCGCCCCGCCGCGCCTCAGCCTCCCGGCATCGAGCAACAGGGCCGCCAGGACCAGCAGAAAGCCCACAACCGAGTAGGTCCCTTGCACGATGCCCAGCGTGGGCACGCGCAGCAGGATCACGCCCGCCGTTACCCCCGTGGAAGCCAGGATGGCCCACCAAGCCCAGACTGCGCCCCGGCGGTAGGGCCCAAGGGTCACCGCCATCAGTAGGACTCCGAACCCCAACGCGAGGGCCGCGGCGGTCCCCCGCCTGCCGCGGAGGGCGTTGGCGACCTCGCGATCGATCGGCAGGTCGCTCAGGCTGGTCGTGCCCACGATAACGTCGGCCGACCCGTCCCCGAAGTAAGCCGCGCCGGTCGAGCCGAGGCCGCCCAAGATGATGAGAAACGCCACCAACGCCAACAGTATCCAGCTCACGGTCGTCATCGTCACTCCTCCCTTCGCGTCGCGCACCAAAGTCGCGCTATCGACAATAATGCCAGAAATCTTCGTGATTTCTGATGATTTAACGCCGAGACGGACAGGATTTACAGGATTCTCAGGATTCGGCGAGGACTCCGTCGAGCTCGTTCGGACCGCAGCGGCAGGCAGGGGGCGCTTCGGCGGATGGCGGTCAGAAGTCGTGTCGGCCGGGCACTACCGGAAAGACGGTGATGAGATAGATGTCCTCGGGAAACGACACCGTCGGGTCGTCCCGCTGACGCAACGTCACCGCGGCAAGCGGCTGGTCGCTCTGGACGGTCATGATTCCCTCCCCTACCTTGGCGCCTTCGAAGATCTCGTGGACGAAAAGCGCTTTCTTCTCATACTTCCGGTCGGAAAAATCTCCGGGCCCGGAGAGAAACTCCTTCCAGGTCCGAGATGCGACGAGCGCGCCCGCCCGATCGTAGAGGCGGAAGGTTGCCGTCGCGCTGGAATAGCCCACGTTAACCATGGCGACCGCCGTTTCCAGAAGACCCGGATCGGAGTCGACAAAGATCGTGAAGTCGGTCAGCGGGTTGGCTGCCGGCACTCCGGTTTCGAACAGCCGAACTCCCCCTTCGGTCCACGAAAAGAACGCCGTGCCGTCGAGTTCTTGCGCGGAGGCGAGAACGATCGCGTAGCCTACCTTCAGCTCCCCGGTTCCCTTAGTGCGGAGTGTCGTACTGCCGCCCCGTTCGAGGCGGAAGACCCAATTCCCGGTTTGCGGCTCGTAGACGGCATCGGCTCCCTCCAGTTCCACGTCCATCAGCGTGCCGTCGCTTTCGATAAATCGGATGCGAAACTGCTCCCGAGCCCATCCGTGGCGGGACAGTCGGAGGAACGTCTGCGCCCGTACGCCGCGGTCGACGCCGTCGGCAACATGCGGGAACACGATCCAACCGAGGCGGGGACAGCAGAAGACGCGCATGTACTGGTCGTCGAGGAGATTCCGGAGGACCGGAAAAATGCTGAGGGTCCGGATGTCCTGTGGGAACTCAACATCCGGCTGATCGTTCTGCCGCAGACTGATCGGCGCCAGGGGCTCGGCGGCGCGGACGAACACCTGTCCGCTGAAAGGGCCGGGGCTGAGTTCGGGGAAGGCCTCCGAAACGTACCGGGCGATATGTTGGCCGGGTCCGAGCGGGACGCCCCCGAGCATGTCGGAAAGCTTCCTGTCCGCGAGCGTCGCTCCGTCCGAGTCGACTACGCGAAGGTTCCCATCGGTGGGGACGGCGCCGGTATTGACCAGGGCGAAGCCGTTGTCCTCCGACTCGGAAATGTCGACCAGGAGACCGAAGCCCGACATCCGCCCCGCCGACGGGACCCCGGCCTGAAACAGGGTGGTTCCATCCTCCGAATAAGAGAAGACCGCGGCTCCGGCAAGGCCGGGGCCACCGGACACTCGCGCGTAGCCGACGCTCAGGTCTCCGGTCCCCGGGGTGGTGGCGGAGAAGGACTGCCCTCGATCCAAACGGATTCGATGCTCGTGGGCGGGCGGCTGGGCGTCGAGCGCAAGAGGCAACGGATCTCCCCGACTGTCGAAGAACCGAAGCAACGCTTCCGTTTCACTCGCCTGGTTCAGGAGTTGAATCGTGGTTTGAAACCTGCCCCCGCTCCAGGACTCGCCGTCGCCTATCTGCGGGAACAGGACTTCGAACTGGGACCCAAGATCGATGTGGCGGATATCCGCGTCGAAGGTCCCCACGTAAAGGCGCGCTTCGGGTGTCAGCAGAAACGGACCGACCCGGTCTGTACCGGGCCAACTCGGCTCGAAGGGCGCCCAGTGCCGTCCGCCGTCCCGCGACACACAGACGTTCCGGTCTTCGTCCGTAACATAGAGCACGCCGTCCTCGGTCGGATCGACGAGGAGATCGTGGACCGGCGCGTGATTCGGCCAGGGTCGCATCACCTCCCAACTTTCACCGCCGTTCGTGCTGCGATTGATCTGAGTACGCAGGGAGACGGTGTAGAGGATCGAAGGGTCCTTCGGATCGACCGCCAGGTGGGAAACCGAGGCATACTCGTCCAGGAGACTGCGCCAGGTCATGCCCCGGTCGTGGCTGGCGAACAAACCCGTGAAGACTCCCCCGGCGTACACGGTTCCCACGGGTGATTCGTCTTGGACCAGGATCGTGAAGTAATCCTGGCCGTCCAACACCTTTACCCACGAGAAGCCCTCGTCGGGGCTTCTGAACAGAGCGCCGGCGGACGCGGCATACAGAATCCTCCAGTTAAGACGATCCCCGATCATGCGGATGACCGGGGTGGACGCGCCAAGGCCTTGGCCCACCTTCAGCCAGGTGAGGCCTCCGTCGTTGGTCCGATGAATCTCGGTGCCCGAGTCGACCGCCGTCGCCAGCCAGGCCCGCGTGGGATCGGTCGGATGGGGGACCACCGAGGTCGGATATCCGGCGACGGCCACGGGGTACCAAGTCGATCCGCCGTCCCGGGTACGATAGAGACTCTCGGACCCTCGGAGGTATATCCACTCGGGACGGTCGGGGACCACGGCGAGCACCTCCCCCCCGGTGCCGAACCCGCGGTTGTGGGCTTCCCACTGATCCCCTCCGTCCTTCCGGGAGAAAAGACCGCGAGTGGTCCCGATCCAGAGCCTCTCGGGATCGCGGCCAATCAGGCTGAGTTGGCGGGGCTGTATCGGGGCAAGGTTTGCGTTGATCGGAGCCCAGGTCCGGCCAGCGTCATCGCTCGAGAACACGCCGTGCATCTGACTGATGGCGTAGAAGCGCGAGCCGGTTTCCCGCGAGCTCAGCATTCGGGAAAAATCGAAGTCGTCAGCGAAGATCCCCCGGATTTCCCAGCTGGATCCCCCGTCGGTCGTCCTGTAGACGCCGGATTGGTTCCAGGTGCTGATCGTATCCGGGTCGTGCGGGTCGAGGAGAACTCCCGAGACCGCGATCGGGAACTCATCCTCGTCAAGCAGTGCTTCGGTGAACAGCCGCCAGCTTGCCCCGCGATCCGTCGACCTGAAAACCGCCCCGCCGAAAACCGCGTAGCGAGTGTCGGGATCCCGTGGATCGAACTCCAGGTCGTACATCCCATGGCCGAGGAACGGGTCCGGAGCCCAACTGTCCCCCGCGTCGTGGCTCTCCCAGACTCCGCCGGAGTCCAGCAGGAAGAGTCTGTCGGGTTCCGCGGGGTCGATGATGATCGGGCCGTAGAAGCCCAACCGCGGCTCCGACCAGGTTTCTCCGGCATCGGTGCTCTTGATAAAGCCGCAGGCGGCCGCGAAGGCATAGACCACCGAGTTGTCGCGGGGATCGACGGCGAATGAGTAGAGGCCGGTGGAGCAACGCAGGTCTGCGCCGATCGGCTGCCAAGTCCGCCCCCAGTCGGTGCTTCGGTGAAGGGTCACCTCGTATGAGTGCCCGGCGGCCAAGTAGATCACGCCCGATTGATCGGGAGCGACCGCGAAGGCCGGGATCTCTCGTCCGCCGGCCCCCATCATGGACCATGATCCGGTTCCGGCAAACGACAGGCCGTTGCCTAGCACACCAACCAGCAGCAAGGACCGGGTGTGCCGCGAAAGGCGACCAAGCGCCGAACGGCCCCGACAGGCGGCTGCGTTCGAGGACCTCGCGGATTCCCTCTGTGGGCCCAAAGTAGCGCTTCTCATGCCGACCCTTCCAAAAGCGGCGGTGTTCCTCTGCGGCAAAGTGCGCCCTCACCGCCGAACGGCCGGGGGGTTGAGGAGGAGTTTGGTGGCTCCATCCGAAAACGCCAGGAGCGAAGGCAGAGAAGGCGTCGCGGACTCATTAGAGAGAAGATGCGGGCTCTCGTCCGAAGTCGCGTCCGATTTCTCAGCCCGAAACCCCTGGAGGAATGCTCCGTTTTGACGGCCACATTCGGGCGACGGCAGCCTTGGTGGGATTGAAGGGTTTGGAGCCTCTCAGCCACATCGCTCGTCGAGTCCCGCCGCTCCGTCTACGGGAGCCCACTCGTCGGCGTGGCCCTTTTCAGGTCGTGGGCGCGGGACGTGGCGACTCCCGTGTCGGACATCGATGTGCCGCTTGTCGCCGAGGGCCTTCCACGAGGCCGCCGACAGCGTAGAACGCAGTTCGAGCCGATGGAGAAACGGCGACCCAGGCGGACCGACTGGAGATGTGGCGGTTACGGCCGGTAACCTTCCGGAAACACCAGGTCCCCCTTTTTGTTCGCCGGTGACTCCGGAGCTTCAGCGTCCCAACTGGGCGGTGGAGTCTTCCCCTCCGGGTAGAGCGACTCCATGGGCGCCCAGACACCGTCGACGCGGTCGGTGAACAGGTCGCCGATCAGCAGATCGGTGACCGTCCCCTTGAGGTGGGGATAGGTTCGGACGAAACGGCCGAAGCTGAAGCCATCGTAGTATTCGCACACGAGGCGGCGCATCCGGTCTATCCCCCGGTTAAAGACCGGGCCCCAATTTCCGAGCCGATCCGCCGAAATGTCGTCGTCGCGCAACCCTTCCATGATGGCGTCGGCGGCCATCTCGCCGGACCGCAGAGCGAGCAGAACACCCGAGGAGTAGAGGGGATCCAGGAAGCCGAAGGCATCGCCCACCAGGACCCAGCCGTGGCCCGCAACGCGTTTCGACCGATAGGAGTAGTCCCGGGTGGCGAAATAGCCGGTGACGCGCCGGCCCGGAGCGAGCCGATCCTTGACGGCCGGAGCCCGCTCGACCTCGTCGACGTAGGTCTCCTCGTGACTCCGTCCCTTCTTGAAGAGGTCGTCGAACGGCTTCACCACGCCGACGCTGACGCGGTCCGCATGCAAGGGGATATACCAGAACCAACCTTTCCGATCCCCCGTCTGTAGCACCAGCGTCGCCCCCTCGTCGCGGCCGGTGTCGCGATAAGCACCCTTCCAATATGTCCAGATCGCCCCCTTGTTGAGTACGGGGTCCCAGACACGCAAACCGAACCGGTTCATCAACATCCCGGATTGGCCGCTGGCGTCGACCACCACGCGGGCGCTCACTTCACGCTGCGCGCCGTCCGGCAGTTGTATCCGGACACCTTTCGCCCGGTCTCCCTCGAAGAGCACCTCGCGCACCCGGACGCCCTCGTGGACCACAACGCCTCGCTCGCGGGCGTTGTCGAGCATCATGGTGTCGAACTCGCTGCGCACGACCTGCCATGTCTGAGAAGCCTCGTGCGGCTTGTTGTCCCAGAAATAAAAGGGGGCGGAATACCGGCCGTCGGCGCTGGCGAACTGCACGCTGTACTTCTTGACGAAAGGACTCCCGCGCAGCTTCTCGATCATCCCCAATCGCTTGAGTACCCAGTAGGTCTCCGGGATGAGCGATTCGCCGATGTGAAACCGTGGGAAACGCTCCCGTTCGTAGAGTCGGACGCGGAATCCCTGCTCCGCGATCAGGGCGGAGACGGTGGAACCGGCGGGTCCGCCGCCGATGACGACGACGTCGGCGTCGGGCGTTGGGGTCGTGCTGAAATCGCCCATGGATGCTCCTGCTGGTTGACTCCCGCCGCGGCGCGCGGCCGGGGAGTCGCCGAAGCCGTCATCCGCCTCTCGGGTAAAACGGATCGTCGGCCGGATCGTGTGATGGTTCCTCCTGGGTGTCCCCCACCATGATCTCACACCGGCGCGGTGCTGAAGCGCGTTCCCGCCGATTCCGCCGAAACCGTCACAGACGGACCCAGCGCCTGGCCTTCATCTCGAAGCGGGGAAGCTCGCCGACGGGGACGACCGAAACCGGGATCCGCAGGCCAAAAGCCTTGTCCATCATTGCTTCGAGCTTCCTCGCCAGACCGTCCGGCTCGGCGCACGTCGGCGAAGGCTCCACGCGGAGGCGCATCTCCACGAGCGCGCGTCGGGTGTCGATCTCCACCCGATACTCCCCGATTCCGTTACACGCTCTCACGATCTCCTCGACCGCGGCGGGATAGAGATTCACCCCGCGCACGATCACCATGTCGTCGGCCCGCGACAAGATGCCCCCCTCCAGCCCCAGTTCCCAGCTTCCACATTCGCAGGGCTGGTGCGGCGACAACCCGACCATGTCTCCCGTGCGGTAGCGCAGAAGCGGCGAACCCGCGCGCCCGAGGTTGGTCAGCACCAACTCTCCCGTTTCGCCGGGGGCGACGGACGCTCCCGTCTCCGGGTCGACCACCTCGGGGATGTAGTCCGACTCCAGGATGTGGAGCGTGTCCCGAACCCGCGGGCAAGGGTAGCTGACCGGACCGATCTCGGTCATCCCGTGGTGGTCGAGCACGCGGGCTCCCCCCCACAGGGATTCGATCCGCGCGCGAACCCCGGGAACACTCCCTCCGGGCTCTCCGGCGACGAGAATCCTCTCGACCCGGGACGCCCCGAGATCGATTCCTTCGTCCAAAGCCACTTCGGCCATCCGCAGCGCGTAGGTCGGCGTGCAGCAGAGCAGGGTGACTTCGTTGTCCAGGATCATCCGCAACCGGGCGCGTGTACTCAGGCCGCCGCCGGGAATACACATGCAGCCCAGGATCGAGGCGGCCTCGAAAGCCGTCCAGAAGCCGAGGAACGGCGCGAAGGACGAGGCGAAAAAGGCCCGATCCAGCGGAGTGACGCCCGCGATCTCGAGGATCCGCCTCCAGCAGTTCAACATCCAACTCCAGCTCTCCCGCGTGTCGAGCCAGCGAAGCTGGGCGTTGCCGCTGGTCGCACTGGTCTGGCAAAGACGGGTGTAGCTCTCCAGGGGGTAGGTGAGATTCGACCCGTAAGGAGAATGAAGACGCTGGTCCTCGACGAGTTCCCGCTTGACGGTGAAGGGCATTGTCCGCTTGAACTCCTCGAGGGAGGACGGATCGCCGTCGATCCCCGCGGCTCGAAGTCTGGCCGTTTGGAACGGGTTGGCCGGAATCAAGGCGGTCAGAAGGGCCTTCAGACGCACCAGTTGAGCCCTTTCAAGATCTTCGCGGCGTTGGAGCCGAGGTGATTCCATGGAGATCTCCAATTCGGGTGAGTCCACTCCAATCGGTCAAGGGTGGAGCGGCGGGGCCGGCTCCCCGGGCGCGGCCTCGATGAGGGCGGCGATCGACGAGGGAATGGGAACCGCCGTGAGCTTTCCACCCAGCTTGTCGCGGGTCGCGCAAACCGCCACCACGGAACCGCGGGCGACCTCCAGCGGTGGCGTCTGGTCGAGCTTGCGGAAGACGAAGTCGTAGACGATCGACCGCAGCCTTTTCTCCTTCACCAACAGGTGCACCTCAACGTGATCCTCGAACCTCAGGGGGTGCTTGAAGTCGCACTCGACGTGAACCCGCGGCCATTCCACCGACTCTCCCGCTTCACGAGGAAACAAGGAAAGGCCCAACTCCCGAAAGAACGCGGCCTCGGCGGCCTCCATGAGGCGGAAGAAGTTGGAGAAGTGCATGATGCCCGCCATGTCCGTCTCGACAAATTCAACCCGGCGGGTCAGTCTGAATTCGTAGGCCATTGGATCCACCCCGTATCCCGTCGTTTCGGCCGGAGGCGGGAGGACTGCCGGGCGGCAGAATCTCGACCACTTCCGCCAGGGAATGATTCGATGTGTTGAGAAGCCTGTTGCGGCGCCCGTAGAGACGTTGCCGGCCGCTCAGGTTGAACGCCTCGCCGATCTCGGCGTCCGAGAGCACGTGAAAGTAACCCAGGGGCCGGCTCGAATGCTCGACGCCGGAGTCCTGCAGCACCCTTCCAAAGGGAAGTCGTCCCTCTTGAATCAGCGGCCGGATCTCGGCGGGAAGATGTTCCAGATGAATCCGAATGGCGCCGAACACCACCGGGGTCTCGTCCCGGTCGAGGACCAGGACGACCTGACGCAGTTCGACGTTCCCCGAGTTCCGCCGCCGCACCACTCGAAGGTGGATCTGGTCGCCGTAAGCCGTTTCCAGCGTCGGAGTCATGTCGTGGGGGTGGACCAGGAGGCTGCGGTAAGGCTCGGGAACACTTTCGGCCTCGACGGGCACGATCGAGGGCCGAGGGAGGCCCGAACTCCGGTAGATTTTGTCCAATGGATCCAGCAAGGTCGATTTCCCTTCCGCGTCATTCCCTGTCTTCGGTGCCATTCCGCCTCTTCCGTGTCTGCCTGGAATATGCCTAGGCGTAGCGCGCGTTGCGATGCTCGGGGAGAAAAAACTCGTGCAACAGTTGGTCTACTCGCAGGAGCCCTTCGCGACTAAGTCGCAGGCTGTCGTCGTCGAGATCGAGGAGGCCGGCTTCGCGCAGCCTTCCGAGTTCCCCGGCGAACCGCCGGCGGGGGTTGATGCCGAACTTTCCCTGAAAGTAGTCCCAACCGAGGCTCCCGAGCTTCATCTGAAGAACGAACTCCCGAATCATGCGTTCTTCGTTTGTGGGCGTGAGGGCGCGAAAAATGGGGATCGCCCCCTCCTCGAGTCGGGACACGTAGGGGTCAAAGTCGTGCAGGTTCTGGAAGTGGACTCCGCCGATATGGGAAAAGGAGGCAACGCCCAGCCCAATCAGGTCGGCGCCCGCCCACAACAGGTCCCGGTAGAGAAATCGGGCCTTCCGCGGGTCCCGCACCGCCGTATAGGCGCTGCCCACGGTGTAGCCCGCGTTCTCCAACTCCGCAAAGGCGGTCCTCACCCACCGGCGCTTGGTGTTCCAGTCGGCCACCGGCGCCGCCGTCTCACCCCTGGCCTTCATGTCCTGAAAGATGGTTGTGTTGTAGGGGATCTCCATCTGGTAGATGGTCACGCTGTCCGGCTTCAGGGCGATGGTTTTCCGGACGCACTCGAGCCAGTTGTCGGTGGTCTCTCCGACCATGCCCGCAATCAGGTCGACGTTGATCTGGGGAAAGCCCACCGACCGGGCGAACTCGTAGGCGCGGTCGATCTCCTTCGATCCGTGCGCCCGGCCGTTGATCTCGAGGATGCGGTCGTCGAAGTTCTCGATGCCGAGGCTGAGACGGGTGACCCCGATTCGCCGGATCAGGCGCAGCTTGCTTTCGGTCAGGGTTCCGGGCTCGCACTCGAAGGTGATCTCCTCCGCCTCTTCCCAGGAGAGGAGCTTTTTCATGCGATCGACCAGCCCGCCGAGCTGGCGGGTGGAGATATAGGAGGGCGTGCCTCCCCCGAAGTAGATGAATCGGGGCTTGCGTCCTCCGACGAAGGGTTTGGACGAGTACAGCTCGAGCTCCCGGACCGCGGCCTCCAGGTAGCCCTCAATTTCGGCGGCCTTCTTATCCGTGTAGACCTTGAAGTAGCAGAAACGACATCTCTTCCGACAGAAGGGAATGTGCAGGTAGATCCCCAGGGGCGTGTCGGGGGTGGGGTCGCGTTCCAGCGCCCGTTCGGCCTCGGCCACCCGATCCGGCGTCCAGAAGGAGTAGGGAGGGTAGTTGGAGACGAAGTAGTTGCCCGCGCGAGTCTTCGCCCGATCGTTCAGTGGTTGCGAATCTTTCTGCGTCTCAATCGCCATGCCGAGATGAAGACCGGCCGGAGCCGGGAGAGGGAAACAGCCCACCCTCTGGGGAGTCCGCCTCCCGCACAGGCTTGCGCCGTTCGGACATATCCCGGAATCCTTTTACGACCGGTATCGAGGACCCAAAGCCGGAAATCGAATTCCGGCGGCATGTTGCCGCCGCTGCCCCATTATAACGAAAATATCGTTTGACTGGATCTGCGGCGCGGGCGGGTGACTGCCGGACAACCGGTTGGCAGCGGCCGCGCCAAGCCGTCGGCCATCGTCAGACGAGTTGGAGGATGTGGACGGCCGCCGCCACCACCTGACCCCGCTGGTTGGTGACGGTGATCTCGGAAAGAAGACGATTCCTCTCCGAATCCCTCTCCGCGATCCGGTACTCGACGGTGATGGTGTCTCCCGGAAAGACGGGGCGAACGAAACGGATCCGGTCGTAGCCGTAGGAGACGAGGGGATGGGGGATGCGCTCCGCCATCTTGCTGGACGCCGTCGACATGAAGCCCACGAGCAGGGCGCCGTGGGCGATCCTCCGCCCGTAGCGGGTCTTTTTCATGTACTCCTCGTCCATGTGGTTGGGACTGTGATCGCCGGTGATTCCCGCGAAGAGGTAGATGTCCGATTCGCTTACCGTCCGGCTGAAACGCACCTCGGCACCGGGCTCGACAGCGTCGATTCCGCGCTTCGGGATGTCCATGGGTCGGAGTGTAGCAGAGATGGCGGGGAGTGTTTCGACGGGATTAACAGGAACTTCAGGGTTTCTTCCCACCGGGCCGACGTTCTCGGGGCTCTGAGGAGCTTACCTGGGTTGAGGGGCCAATCTTGTCCATTCCGTCAGTCCTGTCCACAATGTGACCATGTATCGAAAACCCGCCGCTTGGATTCTTCTGGGCCTGCTTTCCCTGGGAGGCGCCGTCTTTTCCTTCGTGTACTTTCCCTCCGCGTTTCCCCTGGTTACCCTGGACATCCGGATGGACCGCCAGATGGCGCTGGATCAAGCCCGGGAACTGGCCCAGCGGTTCGGATGGGGGCCCGCGGATTTCCGGGCGGCCGCTTCCTTTCGGGTCGACCGTCGCCTTCAGAACTTCGTCGAGTTGGAGGCGGGAGGAAAGGAGGCCTTCGCGGACCTTCTGCGGGGCGACCTCCACTCCCCCTACACCTGGCTGGTGCGTCACTTTCGCGAGGGCGAAGCCAACGAGACTTTCGTCCGATTCACTCCCGCCGGGGAACCCTACGGGTTTGACGAAAGACTTCCGGAAGATCGGCCGGGGGCCGCGCTGGCACCGGAAGAGGCGGCGGCCATCGCCCGGCGGGTCGCGGAGGAGGACTGGGGTATCGATCTGTCCGCCTATGAACCGGTCGAGCAGTCTCAGGAGGTTCGCCCCGGCGGACGGGTGGATCACACGCTGGTCTTCGAAAGACGGGACCCGCGGCTGGGCGAGGGTCGGTATCGGATTCGGCTGCGGGTCGGCGGCGACCGCCTCACGGAGCTGACCCACTTCGTGCGCATCCCGGAGGGTTTCGACCGCCGCTTCGAGGAGATGCGCTCGGCCAACGACGCCATCGCCACCGGGGCAAGTGTGGCCATGGTGGTCCTGTATATTTTCGGGGGCTGCCTGGTGGGCCTCTTCTTCCTCTTGCGACAGCGCTGGGTGATATGGCGCCCGGCGGTCTTCTGGGGGTTTCTGGTCGCCTTCCTCCAGGCACTGGTGCGGCTCAATCACTGGCCCCTGGTCTGGATGGGCTACGACACGGCGCTTTCCACGCAGGCTTTTGCCGTCGAGCGGATCGTCGCTCTTCTGGGTGAACTCATCTTCATGGGCGGGCTCCTCAGTATCTCATTCATGGCCGCCGAGAGCCTGAGTCGGCGAGCCTTTCCCCACCATATCCAGTTCTGGCGTATCTGGTCCCGCCCGGCGGCGAGTTCCCTTCCCGTTCTGGGCCAGACCGCCGCCGGGTATCTGGCGGTGAGCCTGTTCTTTAGCTACGCCGTGGTCTTCTACTTTCTGAGCAGCCGACTGTTGGGCTGGTGGACACCCTCGGAAGCCCTCTTCCA
Organism: uncultured Acidobacteriota bacterium; assembly: GCA_964422565.1. Classification (GTDB taxonomy): domain Bacteria; phylum Acidobacteriota; class UBA6911; order RPQK01; family JAPXNP01; genus CAYRCA01. The sequence continues at coordinate 17,830 of CAYRCA010000004.1, forward strand.
TCCGGACGTGCTGGCCACCTATTTTCCCTGGTTCAGCTCCATCGCCATCTCGCTTCAGGCCGGTTTCTGGGAGGAATGCCTGTTCCGGGCCGTACCCTTGGCGGGGGCGGCTCTCCTGGGCAGGCGCTTCGGCCGGCCCCGGCTCTGGATCGGCGGCGCCTTCGTCGTCCAAGCCCTCATCTTCGCCGCCGCCCACGCCAGCTATCCCAACTATCCCGCCTACACCCGCGTGGTGGAGCTGATGCTCCCCTCCTTCTTCTTCGGCGCCCTGTTCCTGGCTTTCGGCCTGCTTCCCGCCATCATCCTTCACTTCGTCTACGACGTGGTCTGGTTCGCGCTGCCCCTTTTCGCCTCGACCGCGCCGGGCGCATGGCTGGACCAGTTTCTCGTGGTGGCGCTGGCTCTAATTCCCTTCTGGGTCGTGCTCTTCGCCCGGGCGCGGGCCGGAGCGTGGCGCAAACGGCCGCCGGAGGACCTTTACAATTCCGCCTGGGAGCCTCCTCCCCCGGGGGTGGCGGCCGCCGAGCCCGCCCCGGTCGAGCGGCTCGAACTTGGCCGAGGTCGCGTCCGGCTCCTTCAGGTGGGAGGCCTTCTCGGGCTGGCGCTCTGGTTCGGCGCGGGGCACTTTCGCAACGAGGCCCCGCCCCTTGAGATCGACCGGTCCGGGGCTCTGGCTGTCGCCCGCCGGGCCCTGGAGGAGCGTCGAGCCCCGTTGGAGCCCCCCTGGAGGCTGCTTTCGTCGGTGGAGGCGCCCCTAGACACGACCCACCGATTCATATGGCGGGAGGGAGGTTCCGAGGCTTATCGGGCCCTCCTCGGGAACTATCTCCCGCCGCCGCATCGGCAGGTGCGGTTGGTCCGCTTCGAGGGGGACGTGGCGGAGCGGGCCGAGGAGTACCTGGTGTTCATCGATCCCGGGGGTGGGGTGAGGCGCGTCCGTCACCGCTGGCCCCAGGATCGACCCGGAGCCCGGCTGAGCGAGGAGGAGGCCCGAAGCATTGCCCACGAGACTCTCCGCTCGCACTTTCGAAGGGATCCCGAAACCCTTCGGCCCGTTTCGGTGACTCCCTCGAATCTCCCCGCCCGGGACGACTGGGTATTCACTTTCTCCGATCCCGAGGTCTATCCCCTGGCGGAGGGGGAGGCACGACTCTCGGTTGTTATCGCGGGTGATCGGGTCGTCGATACCCCCCGCTTCATCCACGTACCCGAGGAATGGGAGCGGGCGGAGAGAAATCGCTCTCAGCGCGCCCAGATCCTCGGCTTGGTGAGCGTTCTGGGGGTGGTCGTCCTGCTCGGGGCGGGCGTGATCGGCGCCATCGTCGGCTGGGCCCGCAAAGTCTTCTCCGTCCGGGTGTTCCTGACATTCCTGGCGCTTCTGATCGGGGCCAACGCGGTGGGGCGCATCAATGACTGGCCCTCCGTGACGGCGCGCTTTTCCACGGCTCAACCCTGGAACACGCAGATACTGACGACGGTGGCCGGTCTGGCGGTGTCGCTCCTTTTCGTGTCCCTCGTTCTCGCCCTCGTGAATGGGTTTGCGGGGCAATGGTCGACCTCGTCCGGGGAAAGACCCAGGGCCATCGTCCTGGGCGTTCCCCTGGGTCTGCTGGCGGCGGGCTTCTTCGCCGCGACGGGCCGGCTCGAGGCCCCTCTTGTCCCTCCCTGGGCGGGCTACACAGCCGCCGGAAGCCACATCCCCTGGTTGGGTGTGGCCCTGTCGGGGTGGTTTGCTTTTGTCACCCAGACGACCCTCCTGATCCTCTTGATGGCTGCTCTCGACCGTTTCAGCCTGGGCTGGACCAGGCGGAAGGCCCTATTCCTCGCTCTGGCGCCCTTCGTGGGGCTCGCCCTGGTCGGGGCGGGATCCGTGGAAAGCGTCTCCTCCTGGATGATTTCGGGCTTACTGACGGGTGCGCTGTTGCTGGCCAGCTACGTGTGGATTATCCGCTACAATCTGGCTCTCCTCCCGTTCGCCGCCGCCGCCCTCGTCCTGCTCGACCGGCTGCGGGAGGCTTGGTTTCAGGCCTTTCCGGGCGCACTGTCGGGGAATCTGCTGGCGATTCTGTTGGTCTTTCTGTTCGCTTCGTATTGGTCGCGTCTCCTGGCGACTTCGCGAGTTGGGGATCGTTCTGGAAGATAGTGGCGGAGGCCCGGAAAGCGGGGTCGTCGCGATCAGGAGAACAGGTTCCGCTGGCTCCGGCCGGTGGCGTGGACGCCAAGATGCTCGTAAGCCAGTTTGGTGGCGGTGCGACCGCGGGGAGTCCGGTTCAGGAAACCGATCTGTATCAAGTAGGGTTCGTAAATGTCCTCGATGGCGTCCTTCTCCTCGCTGATCGCCGCCGAGATGGTGCCAAGCCCAACCGGACCTCCGCCGAACTTCTCGATGATCGTCAGAAGGAGCTTCCGGTCGACATCGTCAAAGCCGAACCGATCGACGTTCATTAACTCCAGAGCCTTGCATGCCGTCTCGTGGGAGATTCGCCCGTCCTCTTTGACCTGGGCGTAGTCCCGGACGCGGCGAAGCAGACGGTTGGCGATTCGGGGTGTTCCCCGGCTACGCCCGGCGACCTCCCTCGATCCGGGCTCATCGATCTCCACGCCGAGGATCGACGCCGAGCGCCGGACGATGGTCGTCAGACTTTCGACATCGTAGAAGTCGAGCCGTTGAATGATCCCGAAACGGGCCCGCAGGGGCGAGGTCAGAAGGCCGGTTCGGGTGGTGGCGCCGATCAGGGTGAAGGGGGGAACATCGATCTTGATGGAGCGGGCGCCCGGTCCTTCGCCGATGATGATATCGATCTGAAAGTCCTCCATCGCCGGGTAGAGAATCTCCTCCACCGCCGGGTGTAGTCGGTGGATTTCGTCGATAAAGAGGACATCGTGTTCGCTGAGATTAGTCAGGATCGCGGCCAAGTCGCCCCGCTTCTCGATGGCCGGCCCGGCCGTGGAGCGGAAGCTGACGTTGAGTTCGTTGGCCACGATCTGTGCCAGGGTTGTCTTGCCCAGTCCGGGGGGACCGAAAAGCAGCACGTGGTCGAGGGCCTCCCGCCTCTGCCGGGCGGCCTCGATGCCGATCAGGAGGTTGGACTTGATTGCCGCCTGGCCGATAAACTCCCCCAACCGTCGGGGCCGCAGGTTGTTCTCAAAGGTAATCTCCTCCTCTCGATGGGAGGCATCCACAATTCGTTCTTCCATGCGATCAACTCGAGAGTTCGCGCAGGGCCGTCTTCAGGACCAAGTCAAACCGGTCGTTCCCGTCCTCCTTCAAC
>CAYRCA010000004.1:21111-26047 GCA_964422565.1 uncultured Acidobacteriota bacterium
ATCCGCTTGATTCGCTTGGCCGCTTCGGGATCGTCCTTCAACAGCCGGGCCACGAGTGTTTCCGCCTTGGTTCGAACGTAGCCCAGATTGACCAACGCGGAGACGACGTCCCGACCCAAGTCGCCCCCGGCCGGGAGACGGCCCGCCGGCTCCGGGGTCAGGTCCCGGATGCGGTCCTTCATCTCCAAGGCGATCCGCTGGGCGGTCTTCTTCCCCACACCCGGGATCGTCGACAGACGAGCGACGTCGCCCACACTCACCGCCCGCAGGAACTCGTCGACGGGAAGGCCGGAGAGAATGGTGACGGCCAGTCTGGGACCGATACCCGAGATCTGGATGAGTTGCGTGAAAAGCAGTTTCTCGCGGGGGGTCAGAAAGCCGAACAGGCTGAGCACCTCCTCCCGCACGTAGGTGAATATCTGAAGCTCGACCTCGTCACCCACCTCTCCCAGTTCGTAAAAGGTGGAAACAGGGATCATGGCCTCGTAACCCACCCCCCCCGCATCGATTATGACTCGGTTGGCGGCCTTATGCACCAGTCTCCCTCGCAGCCGGGCGATCATGCGAAGTTTGATTATAGTGCAGGGGGCCGGCGTTGGTACTTTGATGTCGCAGGTCTGCTTCGGTGGGGAGTCCTGGTTCCGAGGTTTCGAGATTCCGCGGTTCCGGGGTTTCGCGGTGAAGCTGCCCCGGAACGTTGGAACCGCGGAACCGCAAACGGGTAGTCCGGTCCGGCAAGGTAGGTCCCGGTTTTGATCTTCCGCCGCGACCCGACGTATCATGACCAGCGTGGAGAATGGGCTGGACTTGGCGGAACCTGCGGAGAAGATTCGCGCCCTGCGGGCGTCGATCGAGACCGTGATCCGTGGCAAGACCCAGGTCGTCGAACTGGCGATCGTCACCCTCCTGTCGAGGGGCCACTTGCTGATCGAGGACGTTCCCGGCGTGGGCAAGACGACCCTCGCCTACGCCATGGCCCGGTCGTTCGACTGCACCTTTCACCGTATCCAGTTCACAAGCGATCTGCTGCCCTCCGATCTGACCGGCGTCTCCATTTTCAACCAAGCCGCTAGCCGGTTCGAGTTCCGCCGGGGGCCGCTCTTCGCCAACGTGGTTCTGGCCGACGAGATCAATCGGACCACGCCCAAGACCCAGAGCGCGCTTCTGGAGGCGATGAGCGAGGGGAACGTTTCGGTCGAGGACCAGACCTATCGCCTACCCCAGCCCTTCGTGGTCGTCGCCACCCAGAATCCCATCGAGCACCACGGGACCTATCCTTTGCCCGAGTCCCAGCTGGACCGGTTTCTGATGCGGATCCGCATGGGCTATCCCGCGGTGGAGGACGAAAAGGACATTTTGCGGTCGGGCATCAGCTACGCGGCGGCCGAGGGACTGACACCGGTGGTGACGGTCGAGGAGATTCTGCAAGCCCAGAGGGTGGTGGAGACGGTTCGGATCGATGAGGACCTCCTCAGCTATCTGATGAGCATCGTGGGTTCCACCCGCCGGCACGAGTTTCTGGATCTGGGAATCAGTCCCCGCGGCGCCATGGCCCTGTATCGCTCGGCCCAGGCGTACGCCTTCCTGAGGGGTCGCGACTACTGCACCCCCGACGACATCAAGGGACTGGCGGTTCCGGTCCTGGCCCACCGGGTGGTCGTCAGCTCCCGCCTTAGCAGCCCGCTCCAGCTCAGTGAGGAGGCCGAGCTCATCATTCGCGAGCTGGTGGAGCGGATCGAGGTCCCCGTCTGAGTTCCCATTGAAATCAGCCTGTCGATCCCGTCACCCGGTCCAAACCCGCGTCCTTCTGAAGGAAGCGCATCGGCTCCGCGCGACAAAGGCGATAGAATGGGGGAGAGCCGACTCGAGCCGGCTCGATCCCTCATGGCCGAACAGCGAAGTGAAGGAGCGCGGCGACTGTGGAATCCGGCGGTGCGGGATTTCGTCGGGTCAACGCTGCTGCTGTCTTCCGCCTTCCTACTGGCGCTGATCGGCGCGGTGGCGAGACGGAACGGCATGACGGCGGCCGCAGTGGCGCTGTCGGTCGCTGCGCTGATCGTCGCGGCGGTGGTGACGATCCGTTACGTGCCCCGACTGCTTCGCCGGGTCGGCGTCGAATACTGGGGCAACATCAAGCTCTTTCGCATGACGACGCGCGGCGCCGTCTTTCTCTTCCTGGTGCTTCTGATCGCGGCGTCCACGTTCAATACCGGGAACAATCTGCTGGTCTTGGTCCTGTCGTTTCTACTGGCGGCTCTTCTGGTCTCCGGCATGGTGTCCAACGTAGTGCTCCATGGACTGAGGATCAGCCTCCACCTGCCCGACGCGATCCATGCCGGTCAGAAGGCCGTTGCCCTGCTCACCGTGCACAATGAGAAGCGCCACCTGCCGTCCTTCGCGCTGATTCTCAGGGGAAAGGGAAGCGCGGAGGAGGGCACCACCGATTTCTTCTCCCAGGAGCGGCACTTCCCCTATCTGAAGGCGGGGTCGTCCCTCACCACCCGCCTGGAGTGCACCTTCGGGCGGCGGGGCGTGTATCCGGTGAGCGGCTTCGAGATCCGGACGAAGTTTCCTTTCGGATTCTTCTACCGGGGGAGGGAACTGGACTCGGAGGGCAGGATTACGGTGTACCCGGCTCTCAGCGACGTGCGGGGTTTGCTCCGGCAGTTTCCCTTTCTCCAGGGCGAGGAGTCTCCAACCCGTCGAGGCTCCGGAATCGGCCTCTACAACATCCGTGACTACCAGTGGGGCGACGACGCCCGCTTCACCCATTGGAAGTCCACCGCCAAGCTGTCCCGACCGATGGTTAAGGAGTTTGTCGACGAGCGTGACGATCAACTCCGGCTCGTCCTGTCGACCTACCTGCCCGCCTCCTCGGTCGAGAACCGGGAGGCCTTCGAGAGGGCGCTCCGTAGCGTCACCTCCCTGGCCTACTTCTACCGGAGCCGGGGACAACGATTCACCTTCTATTCCGGGGAACTTGAAGTGGTTTTGAACGGTTCCAGGGACAGCTTCGATACCCTAATGGACTACCTGGCCTGGGTACAGCCCGCGGCTCGCCCTCTGATTGACCGCCGCCAGGTCGGACGAAACGCCATTCTGCTGGTGGCGGGGACTTCGTTTCCGGTGGCCGGTGTGCCCGCCATTGATTACCTGAGGTTATGAGCTACGGTCGAGCCTTCGAGACAGCCAGCTACCTTCTGTTCCTGTCGGGACTGGCCGCGATTCTGGCGACCGGGGCCGTTTGGATTCCGGCCGCCGTCGGTTATCTCGCCCTGCTGCTCGTAAGTTGGCGTGCCGGCCCCCTTGCGGTATCCCGATCCGTTCACTATCTGATCGTCGCCGCGCTACTGGTCGGCTTTGGCCTCGACTTTCTCCTTCTGGGGACATTCGCCGACGCCGCCCTCCGCCTCTTGCTGCTTCTGGCCCTCTACAAGTCTTTCACACGCGAAAAGGAGGGGGACTACCTTATTCTTTACCTTCTTTCCTTTTCGCTCCTGCTGGTCGCGTCCACCTACACGGTCTCGGTCGTGTTCCTGGCGCTCCTCATCGGGTTCCTCTTTTTCTCGATCCTAACCTTCATCCTCTTCGAAAGCCGCCGCGCCTACCGGGAAAACCCCGACGCGAATTTTTCTCTGGCCGCGTACCTGCAGGTGACCCTTGTCATTTCCCTCATAACGGTCGTTCTTTCGGTACCCATCTTTCTCGCCGTCCCGAGGGGCTCCCTGGGGCTGTTCGGCCAGTCCGATAACCGGGTGGCCGGTTTCAGCAATTCCGTTCGTCTGGGGGAAATCGGTCAGATCTTGGGCAATCCGGAGATTATCATGCGGGTCGGCGTCGATCGCCAGCCCGATGAACTGCCGGTCGACTTGAAGTGGCGAGGCGTGGCGCTGAATCACTTCGACGGCCGGACCTGGACCAACACCCGTGTGAGCGAGTCGGAGTTTCGCCCCGACCCGGAGGGGCGTTTTCTGGTCTCCCTGGAACGCCGTCACGACGGCGAAGAGGATCTCTTGGAGCAGACGTTCTGGGTCGAGCCGTTCTCGGACGTGGTGTTCGGGACGCCCACCATGATTCAGTTGTCGGGCTTTCGGGACCGGCAACTACGGCTCTGGGTCGACGGCAACGCGGCGGTCCAGGTGTCACCGCGGCCGGTTGAACCGCTTCGCTATTACGTGCACTCCGACCTGAGGACACGGGCCGGTCTGATTCGCCGGATCGATCCCGATCTGCCGCTTTCCCTCCAGATGGTGGAAGACTACCTGGGACTGCCCGAACAGGAGGAGGGAGTTGTCCAGTTAACCTACCGGGTAACCGAACGGGTCGCCTCTCCGGCCCACAAGGCCCTGCTACTCGAGGACTTTCTCCGCCGGAACTTTCGGTACAGCCTGCGAAATCCCGCCGGGGGATTCGAGGACCCCCTCGCCGAGTTCCTTCTCAGATCCGGCGAGGGGCACTGCGAGTATTTCGCCACCGCGATGGCGGTCATGCTTCGGATCGTCGGGGTCCCCAGCCGCGTCGTCAATGGCTTCCGAGCCGGCGAGTACAATAAATGGGGCGATTACTACATCGTGCGCCAGTCGGACGCTCACAGCTGGGTGGAGGCGTATTTCCCCGGCGCCGGCTGGATCGAGTTCGATCCGACTCCGCCGGGACAACCCGGCGCGTTCCATTCGTGGCTTCGCTATACCAGCCGGGTGCTGGATACCCTCGATGTTTTCTGGACTCAGGTGGTGACCTTTGACCGGATCAGGCAGCTAGGGTTTTTCTTGGGAGTTCGGCGGGCCCTGGACGATGGATGGCGGAGCACGGCGAAGACGTTCGAGCGGGTGACCAGCCTTCAACCACCGGATTTGGAGGCCTTGCGGGAGTGGCTCGCGGCGCGATGGGCCTTTCTTGCGTTCCCTTCGGTCCTGCTTCTCCTCGCGGCGGCGCT
>CAYRCA010000005.1:0-25576 GCA_964422565.1 uncultured Acidobacteriota bacterium
GTTCCGCTGCCGCCACTCCGTGCGAATGGTATCCGCATTGTGATGTCGGCGCCGGTCAGATTTTCAAGCCAGGTGTAACTGTAGAAGCCCGCACGCTCTTGGCCCATCTGAACGATCCATGGCCAAACGGCGGAGGCAGGTGCGTGAATCGTGATGGCCCTTGTGAAACGGGATTCCACTTCAGGCGGCAGTTCGTTGCCGGGCAAGCTCATCCGCTGTTCGGCCTCTGTCCGCACCCCAGTTCATGAACCAAGGGTGAAGGAACGCGAAATAGAGGATCCAGGTAGCTGCAAGAATGGAGAAGACATAGCGTGGCCGAAGAAGCTGACGAGTCGAAATCCGGAGTCGCTGTCCGACTGATGACATTCCCTCGCTAACCGCTAGCCCCGGAGGGACGGCCGAGCCGATCGTTTCAGGATCCTTTCGGACTACTGAAACAAATCACGAAATGCCTCGCGCAATTGTGCCTTCTGTACCTTCGCCATCGTGTTGCGAGGCAGTGCGTCAACAAAGATTACCCGCTTCGGAACCTTATAATTGGCGAGATTATCCTTCGCCGCCCGCAGGACGGCGCCCTCGCCGAGCGTCGCTCCGGCCTTCGGCACAACGACCGCCACGACGGCTTCCCCGAAGTCGGGGTGAGGAACCCCGATCACAGCCGACTCCTCCACCCCGGTCAGACCGTCGATGAACAGCTCCAATTCCTTCGGGTATACGTTGAGACCTCCGGTAATCACCAAATCCTTGGCCCGACCGACGATGGAGACGTATCCGTCCGCGTCGATGCGTCCGAGGTCACCGGTCTTGAAAAACCCGTCGTCGGTGAAGTCCTCGACGGTCTTGTCGGGCAACTTCCAATAGCCGATGAATACGTTGGGGCCGCGCACCTGAAGATTCCCGATTTCGTTCATCGGCAGGATGCGACCGGCGTCGTTCGTAACGCGTGCTTCCACTCCGGGCAATGGCGGCCCCACAGTGCCGGGCTTACGAACCCCGAGCAACGGGTTCGACGTATTCATATTCGTCTCGGTCATCCCGTATCTCTCCAGAATGCGGTGACCGGTACGCGCCTCGAATTCCGCGAACGTCTCTTCAAGGAGCGGAGCGGAGCCTGAGATAAACAGGCGCATACTCCCGCAGTCCTCAGCCGAAAAGCGATCCACCGCCAGCAGTCGCGTGTAGTAGGTCGGGACTCCCATCATTACGGTGCATTCGGGCAGGTACCGGATCACCTGTTCGGTACGGAACGACTGCAGCCATCGCATGTTGGCCCCGCTCAACAGCACGCATCCAACGCCAACGAATAGCCCGTGCACATGGAAAATCGGCAGCGCGTGAAGGAGCCTGTCCTCTTTCGTGAAAGCCCACACCGAAACAAGCGTTTCGGTATTGCTGAGCAGGTTGCCGTGGGTGAGCATGACGCCCTTCGGCACGCCCGTGGTGCCCGAGGAATACAGCAACGCGGCCAAGTCGTCTCTGCCGCGCGGTACAGTCGGGAAGTCCTCGGACGCGTCTCGGGATTCTTCGACCAGCGAACCGTGACCACCGGCATCCAAAGTAAAAACTCGCGCGTTGGTCATCCGGCGTATCGATGCTTCTTGGGCCGGATCGCAGACCACGGCGGAGGGTTCCGCGTCGCGCAGGAAGTATTCCAGTTCAGCCGGGTGGAAAGCGGGATTCAGAGGCTGGTACACGAAGCCGGCGCGCAGGCAGGCAAGATAAAGACAAAGCGCCTCCGGCGATTTTTCGACCTGCGCCGAGACCCGGTCTCCAGGCTTTACGCCAAGGCGTGACAGGAAGCCGGCAAGGCGACCCGACTGCCGATGAATCCGGGCACAGCTATAAGACACGTTGCCGTCGGAGCACAGCAACTCCCGGTCCGGATCCGTCTCCAGCCGCCTTTGAAAATGGGAATACAGATTGAAATCCCGATGCGACATCGTCTTCACTCTCGCTTCGGCGCATGATAAGAGGAATCACCACAATTGAAAAGGGGAAAGCCTATGGTGATCTACGGTGTGGCGCTTCTGTCCCTCTGCATGTTGATCGGCGTGATTGTCGGAGCGTTGCTGGGTGACCTGATCGGCGTGCAGGCGAATGTCGGTGGCGTCGGCATTGCCATGCTCTTGCTGATCATTCTCTCGAATCTTTCGCACCGCCGGTTGCGGCTCGATCCCATCACGGAGTCGGGCATCGGTTTCTGGAGCGCGATGTACATCCCCATCGTCGTCGCCATGGCGGCAAGACAGAATGTCATCGGGGCGATTTCGAGCGGCTGGCTTGCCGTTCTAGCCGGGACGGCGGCGGTTGCAGCCGGTTTTGCCATGATTCCGGTGCTGGCGCGCTTCGGGAGTGGGCGTCAAAGTGAGCAGTGACACTCTATTCTCGGTCCTGTCGGAGAATGCGCTGCTCGCCGCGTTTGCGTTCGTCGGGATCCTCGTCTGGCTGTCATACCGGATCTCCGCCGGATTGACGCGAGGGAGGATTCATGGATCGGCAATCGCAATCGCGATTGGGCTGCTTCTCGCATACGTCGGCGGAGTGGCCACCGGCGGAAGCAGGGGGCTCGCCGATGTTGGTTTCTTCGCCGGCGTGGGCGTCATGGGAGGCGCCATGTTTCGTGACTTCGCGATCGTGGCGACGGCCTTCGGAGCGGATCTCGGTGTCCTGAAGAGGGCGGGTGTTGTCGGGGCGCTTTCAGTCGTCATCGGCGTCCTTCTTTCATTCGGGGTCGGGGCGGCGGTCGCGGCGGTCTTCGGTTACACCGACGCGGTTTCCATAAGCACCATTGGCGCGGGTGCGGCGACCTACATTGTGGGTCCGGTCACCGGGACCGCCTTGGGAGCCGACGCCGACGTGGTTGCCCTGAGCGTTGCGGCCGGCCTGACCAAGGCGGTTCTGGTCATGATCGCCACTCCGCTGGTGGCGCCGCGCATTGGTCTCAACAATCCCCATTCGGCCTTGATCTACGGCGGGCTGATGGGCACCACAAGCGGCGTTGCCGGCGGCCTTGCCGCGACGGATCCGAAACTGGTTCCGTATGGCGCGATGACGGCCACTTTTTATACCGGCGTTGGCTGCCTGCTGGCACCGTCGCTACTCTATTTGATTGTCAGAGCGTTCGTTTAGACCGCTCGATCCGGAGAACCGACGGATTCGACCCTGCGCCTCTTCGCGGCTTGCGACGCCGAAGGGTGTCGGTTAAGCTGCGGGATCTGAGCTTCCGGCGTGATTCTCGGAGAACGTTCGGGTGGTGCGCCGAGTCCGCGAGGTTGGAGGGCACCTCGCAGAAGCACGAATCGGGAAGAGGAGATTGAGGCATGGTCCGACGACGTACGATTGCGCTGTGGACAATGTTGTTCGCCGGGACGGCGGTGCCGGGCTTTGCCCAGGGGGGCTCCAATGATGACATTATTCCCTTCGATGAATACGATCCCGGGCCCATGCTGAAAGCCCGCGAGACCATCATCGAACGCGCCAAGTACCCGGCCATCGACGTTCACAACCACATGCGTCATGCCGCTTCGGCTGAAGACATCGACGAAGCCGTTCGAGCCATGAACGCTACGAACGTGGCGGTGGTGGTGAGTTTCGACGGGGGACTCGGAGAGCGGCTCGCCGGGGAGCTCGAAAGGATGGACCGGCGATACCCGGGACGATTTGTCCAGTGCATGCGGCTGGATTGGGACCGGATCGATGAGCCGAATTTCGGGGAAGCGATGGCCTCCGAGATACAGAGGGGCTACGAAATGGGAGCGCGTTGTCTGAAGATCAGCAAGGCGCTCGGACTGCGGGTGCGGGACAGGACGCAGAAACTGATTCCGGTCGACGACAGCCGCCTCGATCCGGTGTGGAGGAAGTGCGGCGAACTGAATATCCCGGTCATGATTCACACCGCCGATCCGGTCGCGTTTTGGACTCCCCTGGACCGCCACAACGAGCGGATGATCGAACTGGCCGCTCATCCCGAATGGGCTTACGGCCCCGAGTTTCCGGACCGCGACGAACTGCTCGGACAGCGGAACAATGTGGTCGAACGCCATCCCGAAACCACGTTCGTGGCGCTTCACATGGCGGGTAGCCCCGAGGATCTGGAAACGGTCGGGATCTGGCTGGACAAATACCCCAATCTGTACGTGGAAACCGGAGCTCGGCTCAGCGAACTGGGACGTCAGCCCTATACGGCCCGCCGGTTCTTCCTTCAGTACCAGGACCGGATCATGTTCGGCACCGACAGCTGCCCGATTCCGGGCGCCAAGCTGGCCGAGAACGGCGAGGTGATGTACCGCCTGCACTGGCGTTGGTTGGAGTCGGACGACGAATACTTCGACATCGCGAAAACGCATCACCTGCAGGCATTGTGGCGGGTGTACGGCGTCTACCTGCCCGACGAAGTGCTGCAAAAGCTATATAACCGCAATGCTCTGAAGATCTTCCCGCACCTCGAATTTCCGGTCCGATGAACGCCTCGAGTGCGCGGAGTTCATCGGAGACCCTGATGCGAGGCGGAGAGTACGAAGTCGGGGCTGCGCGGGTTCCTAGGCCTGGTCTCGGTTTCCACCTGCTCGGCCCACGACTGTAGCCCGGGCGGAGGAGCTGGGTATACCGCTGATCACGCGGGACAGCCGGATCCTGACGGAGTTTGCCTCCATCGCTCGGTCGCCGGGCGGTTTCCCCTCTTGATGCTTTTCGGGACTGATCAGAGGGGCGTCGACTGGGGCGACACCCCCCATCTCCCGGATTCCGTCGCCGATCTTGTGGCTTGACACGTTTTTTCAAGCCCGGATATCCTCGAGAAAGCGAATCTCTGTCAACCGTCAACGTCAACATGGTACCGACACACCGTCCCCACCGCGGCTCCCGGACGAACCGATAGAGTGTGTCGGGAAAACCCTGATGACGACCCAGCACATAGCCGGCGCAGCGGGAGGTTCCCGCCGCGCGACAGGGGGGAGATGCTGTGACCCTGAAACTGGTGATCTTCGGCGCCTCGGGCGACCTCACGTCGCGCTACCTGATGCCCGCACTGGCGCAGCTGACGGGGGCCGGGCACCTCCCGAAAGACGTCGAGATCATCGGGACGGCCCGGGACGAGTGGGATACGCGGGAGTACCGCGAGCGTATGGGCAGGGCGCTGGAGCGTCACGCGGCGGAGATACCCAAGAAGGCGAGAGAGTCACTGATCTCGCGGCTGTCGTTCCGCCAATCGGACATCGGGGACCCGAGGCAGGTGGAGAAAGCCGTCGGTAAGCTGTCGGGCCCGGTGGTCTCTTACCTGGCGCTGCCTCCGTTCCTGTTTCCGGCAGCCGTGGAGGCGCTGGCGGCGCTGGACCTCCCGCGCGATAGCCGGATCGTGGTCGAAAAGCCGTTCGGAGAAGACCTGAAGTCGGCGCGTAAGCTGAACGACCTGCTGCACCGCGTGTTCCCGGAGGAGGCGACGTTCCGGATGGACCACTTCCTGGGCCACCAGACGGTGCAGAATATCCTGGGACTGCGCTTTGCAAACCGCATCTTCGAGCCGGTGTGGAACCACCACCACATCGAGCGCGTGGAGATCACGTGGGACGAGACGCTCCGCCTGGAGGGCCGCGCCGGCTACTACGACTCCGCGGGGGCGCTGAAGGATATGATCCAGAACCACCTGCTGCAGCTCCTGTGCCTTGTGGCTATGGAGCCGCCTCCGGCGTTCCACGAGCGCGACCTGCGGGACCACAAGGTGGCGGTCCTGCGCTCGGTGCGCTCCATGTCCCGAAAGGACGTGTGGCGGGATACCCTGCGGGCCCGGTACGGGGCCGCCAAGGTCGGTGGACGGAGACTCCCGGCCTATGCGGACGAGAAAGGCGTGGACCCGGGGAAGGAGACGGAGACGTTCGCCCAGGTGACGCTGCGGATCGACAACTGGCGCTGGTCCGGGACGCCGTTCATCCTGCGGAGCGGGAAGGCGCTGGCGAAGAACCGCCGGGAGATCCTCGTCCACTTCCACAAGGTGCCGCACCTGCCGTTCTCGCCCGACGACCCGCCGACGCGGAATGTCCTGCGCATGGAGCTGATCCCGGACCGGCTGGCGCTGTTGATGAACATCAACGGCCCCGGCGACCCGTTCGACTTGGAGTGTATCGAGCTGGACCGGGATCTGGCGCCACAGGTGCTGTCGCCCTACGCGCGCATCCTAATGGCCGTCTTCGATGGCGACCCCACGCTCTCCATTCGCGACGACGAGGCGGAGGAGTGCTGGCGCATCGTGGAGCCGATACTGGCGGCGTGGAAGAAGGGGAAGCCGCCGCTGCTGGAGTATCCAGCGGGGTCGGACGGACCGGGGTAACTCTAATGCTCAGCCGCCCATCCCTGTGACGTTCGCCTCATCCTGAACCACGCCCAGGCCTGGGAACCCGACTCGTCGCTACCCATGGCGCCGCTCTGGTTCTCCCGCGCCTATCGGGATCTGGCCCGGTTTCTCTTCCGGCCGATCACGGCTCTCGTCCTGATCTCCCTGCTGATGCTGGCCTTCGCCCAAGGGCTGCCCGACGCGGCTCGCAGACCGGTCGAGATCGGGATCCTGGCTCTAGAACGGCTGGCGAGAACCCGGCCGCCGAGAGATTCATTCCCAATAAGGCTTCTGCCCGTAATAGGCATGAATCCTCGCGCCCCACCTTCGATCACCCATTCTGGGCCAGTTGTCCCGGTCGAAGCCCGGGGCATCGTCGAGACGGGCTTTATCGGCCTCCAGGATGAATTCCTCCCTCTTGATGTCCAGAATCATGGATTGAAACGGCACCGCAAACAGTCGCTCTCTTCCCTCGGATTGGCCGGCCGAGGACATCACCGCGTAGGCAATGCGGCCGCTTTCCATGTCCAGAACAAAGTCGTCGATCTTGCCCAGATTCTGTCTCTCGCTGTTCTTCACCGGCAGGCCGATGATCGACGTGGCGAGAAGTGCCTTGGATTCTTCCGGCTTGTCCATTGTGCCCTACCTACCTTTCTTCCGATTACCAACTGCCGATGACTCCGCTCCGCCTCCAGTGTCTCGAAAGTGAGAAGGTGGGGCAAGCCACCCGGCGGTGGACTTCTCGAAATGCGCCGCGCGCGCCTCCTCCACGATCGCCGGCGTCACGTCCCATCGGTTCGGGGAGATTCAGGTCCACTTCCAGCTCGGAGTATCCGCCGATACTCTTGCGCTTGCATCCGGACGGATCCTCCCTCCGCCGGAATTCATCGAGCTGGTCGCGCGGACCCCCGCCGCGCTGTTGGGGACCGGAAGGACCTCTCACCGCAAGAGTCGCCAAAGTGCGACCGACCTACACGACAAGGGCGCTGGAGTCGATCCAGCGGATCAGTTCCGCCTTGGGGAGCGCGCCGCCGACACGGTCCACGATTTTGCCGTCCCGGAACAGGAACAGACTGGGAATGGATCGTATTCCAAATCGCGCGGCCAGTTGCGGTTCCTCGTCGGTGTTGACTTTCGCGATCTTCAGGCGCCCGGACCGCTCCCGGGCGAGTTCCCCCAGCACCGGCGCGACCGTCCGGCAGGGACCGCACCAGGGGGCCCAGAAGTCGACCAGCACCAGTCCGGGCCACTTCAACACCTCGTCGTCGAAGGAAGCGGCGCCCACCGGCACCGGCGCCTCCAGGATCTCCAGAGGTGTCTTGCAGCGTCCACAGACCGGCCGCAACGAAACCGCAATCAATCGAATCTTGTTCTTGGCGCCGCAATTGCGACACCGGGTCTGCAGTTCCCGGGACATCGTCCGCTCCTCTCACTTCCGTTGAGTTCCCCCCTCTTCTCTAAGACCTGGATGTGGGAAGTCAAGTTTCAGGGTGCCGGCTGGAAGTGGCTACGAGGGGATACGAACGTAGAAGGGGACACCGCCGACGTCGGCGAATCCGATTCGCCTGTACACCGAATCCACGATCTCGGTGGACTGCAGAACGCCAACGCCGTACCCCAGTCGTTGCGCCAGGCGCAGGGGCTCGGCGGTGGCGTGGGCGCCCGGTCCCTTGCCCCGTTCCTCCGGGACCGTCGCGACGCAGAAAACCCCCGCCAAACCATCGTTGAGGTAAATCATCGAGTTGGCGACAGGCTTCGCCCCGACCTGGCCCCGCCCTAGCCCCATTTCTCTCCGAGATCGTCCAGGCCGGCTCTCCCCAGATCCTCCGGGGACATGGCGATGCGGAAGCGGCAATCGGCGTTGAAGTTGAGGAAAAACGGCTCCGCCAGGGCGGGCACCCGGGATGGCTCGGCGACATCTATGACCAACACGGCGCCTCGGGTTCCATCCTGTTCCGTAAAGTAGACGGATTCCGGCCTGAGATCGTCAAGAATGCGCCGCATCAGCAAACCCGCCCGCTTTTCTCTGACGAGCGTGTTGAACGGCTCATGTGGGAATGTTACGAGGAGTAGCATGCGCATGGCTAAGGTCCTTTCTTCGCTCCGGAACTCATTCGCCCTCCAACAGAACTAGTTGGCCAGTCCAAGGCCATCGGCGCGGCCGGGGAAAAGTCGGAATTGAGAAAACTAGACACCGTCCCGGAAGAGGGGCGATTCTCACCAATGTTGCTCCATTCACGGCTATCTTGTCCAGCTTTTTTTCCCGCCGGTCGTTCATCCAACGCATGGAAGCCGCCCAGGCGCGGGGACCCAGGGTTGGCCTCCGCGGGGTGTGGGCTTTGACTTGCCAGAGGTAGCCCCGATTTTCGTCGAATGCAGGTGGAACCCGGCGTCTTTGCGTCCCAGGCCCGGGGCATCGGTTACTGGGTTTCAGCCGCGCCCGCGTAGCGGTCGCGCAGCTCGTCCGTGCGAGCCCGCATCCGCTCGAGGGCCGGCGCGTATTCGGGGTCGTCCGCCAGATTCAGGAGCTGATCGGGGTCGACCCGCAGGTCGTGGAGGAACTCGAAGGGCGGATCCTGCTCGACATACCGGGCGTACACATAGCGTTTTCCCCGGACGCCCTCCCACTTGGGAATGTCTGGATGGTCCATCAGGTGCTCGCAGAAGAAGTCGGCGCGCCAGTGGACCGGATCCTCTCCCCAAAGGAGGGGTCGCAGGTCCCGACCCTGGTATTGCGCCAGCGCGGGCAGCCCCGCCATACCGAGCATTGAGGGCGCCAGGTCGACGTTCAGCGCCATCTCGTCGCGTACCGCCCCTCGGGCCGCCGGAGGGAGCCGGGGGTCGTACACGATCAGCGGCACCCGCAGCGACTCCTCGTAATGGGACCACTTCCCGGCGAAGCCCCGGTCGCCCATGTAGAACCCGTTGTCGGCCGAGTAGATGACGACCGTGTTATCGGCCAGTCCCAGTTCCCGCAACGCGTCCAGCACGCGGCCGATGGCGTGGTCGACCCCGCTGATCATGCGGAAGTAGGCGCGCATGTTGGCGTCGAATTTTTCCGGCGTGTCCCACCGCCAGAAGTAGCGGATCCGGTTCAACGACCGCCGCAGGAACGCCGGTTGACTCTCGAAGATCGCCGAATCGCCGAGCCGCGGCGGTGGAATCTCGATGTATTCGTACATGCCGTGGGCGGACCGGGGCCAGGGGAAATGTCCTATGCCGGGGCGCCTGTCGTTGTCCTCGGCGTGCGCCGCGTTGAAGCTGACGGACATGCAGAAGGGCTGGTCCCCGGGGGTGCTTCTGATGAACTCGATGGCCTGGTCCGCGTTGATGTCGGTCTCGTGGCGCACCGAGCCGTCCGGCATCTCCTTGAAGTACGGATTGCGGTCCAGCGGCTCGAAGACGTCGAACATCGCCTCCACCATGTCGTGTGGGGCGTCGACGCCGAACTTGCCCGCAAAGCCGGTTCGGTACCCCGCTTGGCGGAGGAGGTAGGGATAGCTCCGTTTCAGGTCCTCCCGCCGCATTGGCCCGGTGCCGAAGGTGTACCCGTGGGTCCGTTCGTACAGGCCGGCGAAGATCGACGCCCGGCTCGCCGCACAGATCGAAGTCGTGACGAAGGCGTTACGGAAACGAACGCCCCGCGCCGCCAAGCCGTCGATGTGGGGCGTCTTCAGGATGGGATGTCCGGCGCAGCCCAGCGTGTCGTCCCGCTGGTCGTCCACCAGGAAGAACAGGATGTTCGGACGGTCGGCCGCCTCTTCCCGCGCCATTACGCCGAGGGAAAGGACCAGCGCCGTGAGCAGGGCACCTGCCGCCTTCGGGAAATCCCGGGGGTCCATCGGTAGCTCCTTCCGATATCCTTCGCTCCATGCCCGCCGGCCGCCAAAGCCTAAAAGCCGCCGCCGGGCCGCCGGCGGTACTCCGCCTGCTGACTCTACTGTCCCTCGGGCGCACGGCCGTCCTCCCAGGGACCGGCGTACCTCATGTGGGGTGGGTCTTGAATCGTGCTCCCCCGGGCTCCCCCCTCCCAGCCGGGGATATGGCGGGGACTGGCCCGGTTGTGCGACATCTCCTCCCACTTCTTCGCCCAGCTGCCGTCTCCTTCGCGGACCGTCAGAGTTTCCTTGTCGAAGTAGAGGACCTTATCCTCCCGGTAGCTCCGGGCGCCCAGGTTGACCACGGCGATGGCGGCCGCGCCGAGGTCGGGGGGACTGTCGCAAGCGTGCGGATCGCTCGCGTCGATGGCTTCGAGCCAGTTGGCGAAGTGGGCCCGCGTCGTGTTTTCCACTTGGGGCTCCACCTCGATCCGCTTGCCCTCCAGCTTTTCGTCGGTGACCCGCTCCGATTCCGGGACGAAGTCGAAGCCGGTAAAGTTCTCGCCGTTGCCGAGAACGAAGGACCCGTAGTGCCCCCGAATCAGTTGCGTGATCGGGGTGGCGGCCGTGACCATGCTGGCCGTCACCAGTCCCTGGACGCCCTCGTCGAACTCGGCGACCACCGTCGCCACGTCGGGGACGTCGCGGCCGTCGTACTCCAGGTAGATACCTCCCGAACCGACCACCCGGGCCGGAAAGCGCAGGCCGGTGGCCTTGAGCATGGAGGTGGTCCGATGCACGAACAGATCGGTGTACATCCCCGCGCCGAACGGCCAGAATCGCCGCCACTGCCGGAAGACGGCCCGATCGAAGGGGATCTCCTCGGTGAGGCCGTCCTCGACGCCGAGCCAGCGGCTCCAATCGATCGTGGAGGGGTTCATCCGCTCGGTTAGCTGGTAGTGACGCCATTGACCGATGTTGGAGTTACGGAAGAACTCGGTCTGGTACATCAGGACCTTGCCCAGTTCCCCCGCCCGCAGCAGTCGGTTGATGGTGGTCCACACGGGCAGGCTGGTCGACTGGACCCCCACCTGCATGACCTTTCCCGTTTCGTTCCACCGCCTCATCACGTTCAGAGCCTCGTCGAGGGTCTTGGTCATGGGTTTCTCGCAAAACACGTGGAGGTCCGCCTCGAAGGCGTCCAGGGTCTGCAGCGCGTGCCAGTGATCGGGTGTTCCGATACAAACCGCGTCAAGGTCCTCCCGGGCGTACATCTCCCGGTAATCCACATACTTCGCGGGTGCCCGGCCGGTCGTTTCCTGGATGAACGCGGCCGCCCGATCCCGGTTCTCGGAGTAAACGTCGCACACGGCGGGCAGTTCGATGTTGCCCCCCTGGGCGGCGAATTCGGCCAACGGACGCACGTGGCCTCCGAAGCCGCGTCCTCCGACGCCCACGAAGCCGATCCGCAGGGCCTCGTTGCGGCCCAGTCGGGGGATCGGGACGGCGGCCAGTCCCGGCGCGGTCAGGGTCAGAACGGCGCTCCCGGCGGCGGAACGCAGCAGAAAAGCTCGACGATGCATCATTCCCTCATTCTTCATGGCGTCCTCCAAGCGGGTTGAGAATATAAAAATCGCGTTACGGATAACAGTGGTCGTCGAGGCCCCGAGTTCCGGGAACCGCGAGAAGTCTCGGTCGGCCGTCCAGAGTTCGCGGACACCATGATGGATGCACAGGGCCGCGATCCGCGCTTCGTGGACCGCCGCACCGCTTGTCCTCCCTTTGGTGACGATCCCCTTCAGCGTATCGAAATAGCCGGGGCCCTCCCCGAGCATCTCAGAGGCGGGCGAACTCAGCCACACGTCCTTCGCCCGAAGGGCCAGCGGTGCCGGGCTGGGAGGATCGAATATCCGGGGGGGGTGGTGATGGCGAGGAACTCGTACGGGGCAGGGCCACGGGATGGCCCATCGCAAGCCACTTTCGGCGAGTTCTCTCAGCTTCCCGATCACCCGATCGTGAAAGTCCGTATCCTCGCGATGCGCGTAGATCAGCAGGTTGGTGTCCACCGCGATCATGCGCCGTGACCCTCGTAAGCCGCATCGCGGATGCGCCGCCAGCTCGCGCCTTGAAACCCTGCCGAGAGCCCTTTGGTTTCACCAACATCGTAGCAGTGGGTCGGACGTGATTCCGGCGCTATCCCTCGCGCTTGAGCATCCGAACGGCGACGATGAACGACACGATCGTGAACAGGACGAACGCCAGCGACTCGACCGCTATGAGCCGGGGGTCGCCGAGACCGATCGTCGCATAGCGCAGGAAGTCCACGTGCCAGGTGATCGGGTTCGCCATCGCGACGGCCCGGAACGCCGACGGCAGCGGCTCGAGAGGATAGAACATGGAACTGGCGAACAGGAACACGAAGTAGAAGATCGAAGTCACGGTGTTGAACGCGTCGTTGCGCCGAATCAGCAGAGCGAAGATGGCGTAGAAGTAGAACCAACCCGCCGTGCCCACCACCACGCCGAGCAGCATCAGCGGAAGCAGGTCCGGGCGAACCCGCACGTCGAGCAACCACCACGCCAGCCCCACGGTGATCGCCGCCTGACCCAAGGCGATCAGGACGTTGAACAGCACCTTCGCGGCGAGGTACTGGGCCCGACTCATCGGGTAGGTGAGGATCTCGTAGAAGATGCCGTTGTCGCGGTCCAGGAAGAACGACCAGGCCGTATTGGAGGCGATCCCGAAACTGGCCATCCCGAGCACCGCCGCCAGAAAGAACGAATGGTAGTCCAAGCCCGCCAGAGGCAGCGCGTCGCCGAAGGCCGCGTTGATCCCCACGCCGAACACGAGCAAGTAGCCCAGCGGGTAAAACAGGTCCCAAAAGATGAAGGCCGAGTTGGTCGCGCGGATGCGCCCTTCGCGGTAGAGTACGGCGGTAATCGCCGACATGACTTTCCCTCCCTACGATTCCTTCAGCAGTTGCACGAACACGTCCTCCAGGCTGGCGCCCGAGACTTCGAGGCGCAGCACCCGACCGCGCCGCGCCAACCGGCTTACCAGATCCAGGACAAGGGACTCCTCGGCCCGCAACGCCAGCTCGATCGTATTGCCGTTGACGCGCGTTCGAACCGGTTCCAGCCGCTCCAGCTCGACCCCGATGCCCTCGGGCAGGGCGTCGAAGGTCATGGTCACTTCGTACACGTCCTTGGACAGCAGCTTCAGCGCATGCAAGTCGCCCCGGGCAACCTGACGGCCGCGGTGAATGATCAGGATGTCGTCGCAGAGTTCTTCGGCTTCGTGGAGGATCTGCGTGGTCAGCACGATCGTTCGACCCCGCGCGGCCTCGGAGCGCAGCAGCTCCATCACCTCCCGCTTCAGGATAGGGTCCATCCCAGTGGAGAATTCGTCGAGGAAGACCACGGGCGTATCCACCAGAAACACCTTGGCCACCTGCACGCGACGGCGGTATCCTCCGGAAAGGTCCATCACCTTGCGGTCCAGGTGCTCCCCGAGCTGGAGATGGTCGACGACGCGGGCGACGCGACGCGCGGCCTCATCGCCGCGGATGCCGTGGAAACGCGCGTAGGTGAGCAGATTGTCCCGTGCGGAGAGGAACATCTCCACCGCCGTCTCCTGAAGGACGACCGAGATGCGGCGCCGGACCTCGAGCGGATGGGCGACCACGTCGAAGCCCTCGACGCTCGCGCCGCCGCCGGTGGGCGCGGTCAGGGTCGTCAGAATCTTCAAGATCGTCGTCTTCCCCGCCCCGTTCGGTCCCAGCAGGCCGAAGATCACGCCCCGCGGCACGTTGAAGCTCAGGCCGTCGGCCGCGCGCACCGGCGGACGGCCGCGCCGTCGGTACACTTTCACCAGGTCCCGCACTTCAATGGCGTGCTTGCGCTTCGTGTGGATCATTGGATGATGCTCCCCGTGCGCCGCGTTTGGCGGCGGACGAACTCCGCAATCGGGGGCGGAGAGATGGACTTGTGGCGTCGACCGGCGGGGATGGCCCGCGACTTTGTCAGGTAGGGATCAATGGTGAGGCGTCAACGGAATCGCATGGGTCTGTTGGTCTCAATATGATAGATTTAAAAAAAGTTTATCCCCCCACGGCTCGGCGGGTCAACTCCCTCGGAGAGCCGAAGGGGCCGCCGAGCCGACGGCGATACGGGGGCCGAAAGGGCCGCCGAGCGGGCGGCGGTACGGCACGATTCCCTGTCGGAGGAACGACCTTTTGGAATGTCATCGTCATGGGAACTGCCCGACGGGGCGGGGCTGGAGCGGACGTGGGGTCGACCCCGCTTGCGCTTTTCGATTTGGCCCGCCCGGGTGAAAGCCGCGTTTACTGTAGATTCTCCTGGTCGTTCAGAGACCAGTCGTATTCGAGCCACTCGATGCGCGGCTTGCGGCCGGCATCCAGGTCGTCGGCCAGCGCGGGGACATAGCGGGCCGCGTACCGCGGGACGCTCCCGTCCACCTGTTCGAAATCACCGCCGTACCACTGGTAGAGTCGGGTCAGGTGGAGGGTGTTGCCCTCCCGGTCGTAACGGAACCACCGCGAGCCATTCCGGTGAACGATACGGGCCTGGGCCCGCAGTTGCTCATCGATGCGGTCCGCGGTGTAGGCCTCGTTGCGCAGAGGCGGGCAGCCCACGGCCGCGCAAACCAGCGCCCAGTGGATGTCCGGCTCGCGGAAATTGGGTCGAATCCCCTCGTGTTCGATTTCGTTGAGGCTCGAGGTATGGCCGCCGACCACCCAACGGGCGTGGTCCCAGCTCTTGGACCGAGGGATCTCGCGGATGGACTCGATGCCCTCGTCGAGGTACTCGACGATCAACTGCAGGGTGAAGCTGTTGTAGGCGTTGATCAACAGCGCCAGGCGCTCGTCGCGCCCCATCGCGTCGAACCGTGCCTCCGCCAGCGCGGCGTTGTAGGAGAGCAGGGCATCCGGGGTCTCCTTTAATCCCTGGTAATCGACCCCGCCCGCCGGGTTCACGAATTCCCCGAGAATCGCGTCGAAGGGGCTGTGGTCGAACACCGCGTCTCCGTCGACGCCGTCGTACGTCTCGGTCATGGCCACCGCGGGCGGACCGAAAAGGCGCACCAAAAACTCCGGCTGGAAGCGCACGCAACCGGCAACGACGACCAGCGCAAGGGCGACGCCCGCCGATACGACGGCGGAGCGCCACGGATTCCCGGAGGCGACCGCCCCAGAGGGTTTCGGCGATTCCGGCTCCACCGGCGTGTGTTGCTGAATCGCCCTGCGGGCGATCCGGGTGATATAGACCGTCACCACCACCGTGGCCGCCAGTCCGGCGGCCAGGAGAAGCC
This sequence comes from uncultured Acidobacteriota bacterium, assembly GCA_964422565.1. Taxonomy (GTDB): domain Bacteria; phylum Acidobacteriota; class UBA6911; order RPQK01; family JAPXNP01; genus CAYRCA01. Next base: position 15,475 of record CAYRCA010000005.1, read on the forward strand.
ATTGCCCCCAACCGCCGTTGACGGCGGCGCCCCCGGCGGTCTCCAGGCTGGCGCGGCCGGCGTACCCGAAATAGACGTACATGAAGGTAGCGGGGAGGATAGCCACCGCGGTGGCCAGGACGCAGGGCCAGAAACGGATCGCCGTGAGGCCGTAAAAGTAATTCTGCAGCGTGAAAGGGAGCGCCGGCGAGAGGCGCAACAAGGCGACGATTCTCCAACCCCCTTCGCCGACCGCCCGGTCGACCGCGGCGAAACGGGGATAGTTGCGCAGTTTTCGCTCCACCAGGTCACGCGCCGCGTAGCGCGTGACGATGAACGCCCCCGCGGCGCCCGCGGTCGCCCCCGCCGTCACGACAAGGGTCCCCAGCGGGAGGCCGAAGAGCGCACCCGCCGTCACGGACAACGGCCAGGCCGGCAGCAACAGCATCGTCGCCAGGAAGTAGAGACCGATATACACCAGCGGCGCCGACGGCCCCAGCCGCTCCACCCAGTCGACGGCATATTGGATCCCCTGGGCCACGGGCAAGGCCTGAATGGTCACCAACACCGCCAGGACACCAACGGCGATAGACGCCCACTTGACACGGGCGGCGAGGCGGGCGGAGGAGGCGCGGTCGCCTCCCCTCCGCGGGGAACTCCGTTCGCTCACAGGCTGTACTTCCATCGTTTCATCTCGACCGCTCATCCAGATATCTCCCGATCGAAGCCGTCCCGGATTCCCGTCGCCGATCCCCGGGGCGTTCTTCCGCACACCACGATGGGTGTGTGGCCCCTGACCCTCGATTCTTACACATATCAACGGGTTTCCTTCGCGGCAGACCGCCATCGGGCGGGGGGCACGGCGAAGCTCAGCAACCGGATTCCGCACCCTTTCCAGGACGGCGGTTCCTCACCGGGAACGCGAACGAGCCATGATATCCGTCGGCTCCAATCTTCTCCTCTACGGGTCCGTCGGCTCGCCCCCACCCCAGCAGGAAGAATGGCGTCATCGGAATGAAGATCTACGGCGAAGGCATTTTGGTGGACGCGAAAGACGAGTGCATTCGGTTCGCCCGGGAACTGGGTCTGCTGGACGCCGTGACCGTCGGGGCGATGAGTCCCGGGGAGATATCGACGAGACGCTCGAGTTGGTCGCCAGGTATCCGGCCCCACCGGTGGCCTGACCGCCCTCTTTTTGTCGTCAAACACCAAGTAATCGCGGCTGCGCTCGATGTGAACGTACTCGATCTTGTCGTGGGCGTCGCGGCGGTCTGGCGTTGAAACGCGCCGCGCACGCGGATTTGGTCGGCTCAGTCGGTTCGGGCGGTGGCGCGCTTGCAGCTGACGGCCATGCCGGCGCCGCGCTCGTCGATCGTCGTCTCCAGTTCGGAGATGCCGTTGACGAACTCCAGATAATCCGCCACCCAACCCCGACCGCGTCGCGTCACGTTGTGGGCCGCGAAACACCCGTCCTCGGTCAACTTCGGAAGCACCGCCCGCAAGTAGTTTACATACCAGTCCTTGTCGGCGTCGCAGAAGACAAAATCGAAGGGCCCCTCCAAGGCCGGCACGATATCGTGCGCGTTGCCCAAGATCGAGTCGATGAATTCCGAAAGGCCCGCTTCCTCGAAGTTCCTGAGAGCCTGCTCCCTTCGGCTCCGATCTATCTCGACCGTGATGAGCTTGCCTCCCGTCTTGCTGAGTGCCCAGGCCATCCAGATTCCGGAGTGTCCGGTGGAGGTTCCGATCTCCAGAGCTCGGACGCTGCCGTTCTCAACGATCAGATCGTACAGCAATCGGCCGTCCACCTCCGGGACATTCATGTCCCGCCAAGTGCCCCTGCGGCTTTCCAGAAAAGTCCCGACCTTCGCGTCCAACGGACCGCTCCCTTCCGGCAGCTCCGCCGTCGCGTGGCCGGAACAGGCCATGACCGCAAGACAGAACAGCCCTCCAACTCGCGTCGTTGAGAATCCGACTGATACTCCCATTTAGCCTCCTAATTTGATCGGACATCCGAGATCCCCGGTCTCCGGTTCCATACGACCGAGACCGCCTTGTTGTTTCACCGCCGATTCGTCCGCGGTCACCTGCGGCCGAGGACTTGAGAACACCCGCGGCCTCGATATCCAGCCGAACGGGCGGAGACGGATTTTGCGGTTGCGCCGGAAGGTCACGCCAGGATCCCGCGCTGGATTCCCTGCGGATGGTCCGGCGCGCCAACCAAGCCGAGAATCTCCTCCCGGTGGGCCGATACGTTGCCGCAGCAGACCGAATTCGATATCCTCAAGGAGGTTCACCTGCGGGCGAGCGACCGGCCAGGCCAGGTGGGAAGTGCAAGTCGAGGTGGATGCGTTCAAGCTGTTGATTCGGAGGCGCGCGCGGGCTGTCGATCTTGTCGGCCAAGAAACAGGGGAACCGGATAGAGGCCCAATCCGAGGCGGTCTTTCCGGAAGATCCAAACGGAAGGACCGAGCTTTGGATCGGACTCGACATTCATACCTGAAGTGCCTCCTCATCATCCTTGTCGGCGGCGGGTCGGTTTCGGCGCTCGGCCAGGACGCTGGTCCGGCCGTGCGCCCCACCATATCGATTCCCCGGGTGGATCGCCCCCCCACACTGGAAGACTTCCTGGACATGAAGCCGAGTCCGGCGATGGAGAGCCAGCTCGTCAAAGTGACCGGCTTTACCCAGAGACTCCCTCGGGACGGCGATCCCGTCAGTCAGCACACCGACGCCTACCTCGGTTACGACGACGATAACTTCTACGCGATCTTCGTCAACTTCGACGCAGAGCCGGACCAGATCAGGGCGCGAATGACCCCGCGGGAGACTTTTCCCGGCGACGACAAGGTCGATCTCTTCCTCGATACCTTTCACGACGAACGCCGAGGGTACGTTTTCGCCTGCAACCCCCTGGGCGTGCAAATGGACGGTCGCTGGATGGAAAGCCGCACCGGCGGCGGCAACTTCGATTCCTCCTTCAAGACCCTCTGGAATTCCAGGGGCACGATCACGGATCGGGGTTACGTGGTGTGGATGAAGATCCCCTTCAAGAGCCTGCGCTTTCCCTCCGTCCAGAATCAGCGGTGGGGAATCGTCCTCATTCGCTGGATTCCCCGGAATAACGAATCGTCCACCTGGCCCTGGGTGACGACCCGGATCGACGGCCGCCTCAACCAGGGGGCGACTCTCGTCGGGATCGAGAACATTTCGCCGGGGCGGAGCATCCAGCTGATTCCGTACGGGTTTCTCCGCTCGTTTCGGGCCCTGGACACTCGGGACCCCGAGCGGGTGGTCTTCAACAGAGAGGCCGCCGAGCCCGACCTGGGGTTGGACGCCAAGTTCGTGATCCGAAACCGGTTCGCCCTCGACGCGGCGGTGAATCCCGACTTCAGCCAAGTCGAATCGGACGAGCCTCAGATCACTGTGAATCGGCGCTTCGAGGTCTTCTTTCCGGAGAGACGACCATTCTTTCTGGAGAACGCCGATTTCTTCGAGACTCCGATCAATCTCTTCTTCAGCCGTCGTATCGCCGATCCGCAGTTCGGACTCCGGCTGACGGGCAAGCAGGGGCCCTACGCGGTCGCAACGCTGGTCGCCGACGACGAGGCGCCGGGCAAAGCGGTCTTGCCGGATGATCCGCTCAGCGGCTCCCGGGCGAGGTTCGGAGTCATTCGAGTCAACCGGGACCTGTTTCGGGAAGCGACGGTGGGAGTCCTGTACACCGATCGCGAGCATGAGGACGGCCACAACCGGGTTGGCTCGGTGGATACTCGCTTCAAGCTGAATCCGAACTGGACCGGCACCCTCCAGGCCGCAACCAGTTCAACGCGGTCCCTCGCCGGGACCACCCTGGCGGGGCCCGCCTACTATGCCGGTCTTCGCCGGGAGGGGCGGCAGTTTACCCAAAAGACGGAATATACCGACTTCAGCCCCGGTTTCCTCACCGAGACGGGCTTCGTCAGGCGAACCGATATCCGCTCCGTCAGCCAAGAGACGGTGTATCGATTTCGGCCCGAGGGAGACGCTCTCATCTCCTGGGGGCCGTCGGTCGAGGCGCGGGGCATTTGGGACCATAGCGGGACTCGGCTGGACTGGGAGGTCGAGACCGGCATGACCTGGGAATTCAATCGGCAGACCACGTTCGGGGTCTCCTGGACCCCAGGGCGGGAGCGCTTGCGTCCGGAGGACTTCCCCGGCCTCGCCGACAGCCGGGATTACTCTAGGCGGAAACAGGAGCTGTTCTTCAGGTCGGACTTCTTCCCCGACATCAACGTGAGGGCATCGTATTCCTTCGGAAGGGAGATCAACCTCGTTCCCGTGCAGGGGGTGAGCCCCGAGTCGGCCAATGCGACGGAAGCCGAGCTGATCTTGACCTTGCGGCCCAACCGGCATATCCGCAACGACAACACCTACATTTTGGCTCGACTAACCGGGGAAAACGGGGAGAGCGTCTTCAACAACCACATTCTTCGGTCGAGGTGGAACTGGCAATTCAACCGCGAACTCGCGCTTCGTGTCATCCTCCAGTACGACACCGTTCTGGTGAACCCCGGGATGACGAGATTGGAGCCCCGGAAGAACTTCAACGCGGATTTCCTAGTCACCTACCTGGTCAACCCCTGGACGGCCCTGTACGTCGGCTACAACAGCAACTTCAGAAACGTGGCCCTGATCCCGATCGGGTTCGGGAGCGGTATCGTCACTTCCGACGATTTCCTCCACGACTCCCGCCAGTTCTTCGTCAAATTCTCCTATCTGTTTCAGTTCTGAGGATCATCCCGAGGATCGCGTTGTCGTCCCGACCCCCGGTTGCGGCTGCCTTGCAACGTGCCGGCGCGAGCTTGCCTCACCGGGATAAGCCCCGTATGGTACCCAGACATGAAAGCTGTTGATTACATCGCGGCCGCTTTTCTGGTTGGCGTTCTCGCATCCCCAGCGGATGCCTTCTCCGGCGGCGCGAACGTCGCGCTCCCCGAGCGAGGATTGTGCGCCCACCGCGGCGCGATGGCGACGCATCCCGAAAACACCCTGGCGGCGTTTCGCGAGGCGATCCGGCACGGCGCCCACATGATCGAATTCGATGTCCGCCTGACCCGCGACAACGAACTGGTGTTGATGCACGACGCCACCGTCGACCGGACGACGGACGGCGAAGGCGCCGTGGCCGAAATGACCTTCGCCGAGATCCGGGCGCTCGATGCCGGCGGCTGGAAGGGGGAGGCCTTCCGGGGCGAAAAGGTCCCGGCGCTGCGCGAGGCCCTGCGCGTCATGCCGGACAACGTCTGGCTCAACGTTCATCTCAAGGGCGGGGAGGAGCTGGGGCGAAGGGCGGCGGAGGAAGTGGCGAGGGAAGGTCGGCTGCATCAGGCTTTCCTCGCCTGCGAGGCCGATGCGGCGCGCGGGGCGCGATCGGTGGCGCCGGAGATCATGATCTGCAACATGGACCGTGCCGACGACGGCTGGGAGTACGTCCGCGGCACCATCGCCATGAAGGCGGAGTTCATTCAACTGCGCGGCCCCATCAGGCCGGAGTTCGCGGAGTATGTGGAGGCGCTGAAGAAGCGCGGGGTGCGGGTCAACCACTTCGGCGGGGAGACGCCGGAGGACTTCCGGGCGCTGTTTGGGTATGGCGTCGATTTCCCCCTGGCGGACGACATCGCCGACGCGATGCAGGTCGCCGCCGAGTTCGGCATCGAACCGGTGCGGCCGGTCTTCCGCGAGGAGTAGGGCCGCAAAGTCTGGGAAACGAGCGGCCCCCCCGGGGCTGGCCGACGCGGCTCCACGGTGACCAACACGGCCCGCTCGGATGCGTCTCCTGGTGACCTGTCCGGATCTCCAGGCGTGATTGTTTCGCGGGAATCTTCCTCCTTAATGGGTGCAAAGAGGAGGGTCTGGCTGGCGCTGGCGATCGGCTGCGGCTCCAAGCCGTTTCCGTGGATGAACGACAGCGGATTCTGGGTGATCTGCGGTATGGCTGGCTTGACGGAAGGAGAGACGCTCAAGACAACCTCGATGACCATCGCCGTCGAGGGCGTGGTCGGGTCGCCGGTGGTCATGGTCATGTCGAGGCTGTTTCCGCTATTGCCGGCCCGAGTCGGGACGGAGGACATTCGGCCGCGGATGGACACGGGCTTCGGACGCACGGTCCGCGTTCGTTCGCAGAGAAAGGATGGTCTGTGAAAAGGGGCGTCGACTTGACAACGTTTTGCGGGAGGAAAGGGGGATCCTTGGACCCGTTGCCGAAGATCGCGCGCATGAGAGTCGTACCAGTGGCCGGGCATGACAGCCTGCTACTGAATCTGAGCGGCGGGCACGGACCCCGCTTCATCCGCAACCTGGTGCTGCTGGAGGACAACGCCGGCCGCACCGGCGCGGGCGAGACCCCCGGCGGCGAGGCGATCCGCCAGACACTCGAGGACTCCGGGGACCTGATTGTCGGCCGGCGGCTGGGCGAGATGAACGCCGTCCTGGGGGAGGTTGAATCGCGCTTCGGAGTCCTCGACGCCGGCGGGCGCGGCCGGCAGACCTTCGACCAGCGGGTCATGATCCACGCCCAGACGGCGATCGAGGCGGCGATGCTCGATTTGACCGGCCAGGCCCTCGGCGTGCCGGTGGCGGACCTCCTGGGCGACGGCCGCCAACGAAATGAGGTCGAGGCCCTGGGATACCTCTTCTTCATCGGCGACGCGGGCGGGGCGCCCTTGGAATACCGGATTCCAGCAACGCCGCGCGACGAGTGGGATCGGGTGCGTCATCGAGAGACACTGGACGCCGCGGGGATCGTAAAGCAGGCGCTGGCGGCGCGCGAGCGGTTCGGGTTCCGCGCCTTCAAACTCAAGGGCGGCGTGCTGGAGGGTCCCGCCGAATGCGAGTGCCTGGCGGCCTTGGCCGAGGCACTGCCCGGGGCGATGTTGACCATCGATCCGAACGGCTGCTGGTCCCTGCGCGAAGCGATCGAATGGCTCCGGCCGCTGGCGGGCGTCCTGAGCTACGCCGAGGACCCGTGCGGCGCGGAGCGGGGCTTTTCGGGCCGCGAGGTCCTGGCCGAGTTCCGTCGCGCCACGGGGCTGGCCACCGCGACCAACATGGTGGCGACCGATTGGCGCCAACTGGAACAAGCAATCCGGCTCGAGGCCGTGGACATCCCGCTGGCGGACTGCCATTTCTGGACGATGCGCGGAGCGGTGCGAGTCTCGATGCTCTGCGATTGGTTCGGGCTGACGTGGGGGTTGCACAGCAACAACCACTTCGATGTCTCGCTGGCGATGATGGCACACACGGCGGCGGCGGCGAAGGGGAAGGTGACGCCCATCGACACGCACTGGATCTGGCAGGTGGGCCAGCGGTTGACGAGCGAGCCGCTGGAGATTCGCGGCGGCATGATCCGGGTGCCGGATCGCCCCGGCCTGGGCGTCGAGATCGACCTGGGGAAGGTCGAGGAGGCCCACGAATTGTATCGGCGCGCCGGGTCGGCGCGGCGCGACGATTCGGTCTCCATGCGGTTCCTCGCGCCGGGCTGGAGGTTCGATCCCAAGCGCCCCTGCCTGGCGCGCCCGAGCTTCCGAGTCGACGGTGAATCGGGAGACAGGTCGTCGGCCGCCGATAATCCGGTGTTGAACCCGCGACCAGGAGAAGACGATGGATCAGAGACTGAGTATTCTGCTGGACCTGATCGATGAAGCGTACGATCGGCGGTCCTGGCACGGACCCAACCTTCGAGGTTCGTTGCGGGGTGTGAAGGCCGACGCGGCCGCCTGGAGGCCAGCTCGCGGTCGGCACAACATCTGGGAGATCGCTCTTCACGCCGCATACTGGAAATACGCGGCCCGGCGCCGCCTCAGCGGAGAGAAGCGGGGATCCTTCGCCGTCTCACCAGGGAGCAACTGGTTTGTCCGCCCGGGGGTGGAGTCTCCAGCCGCCTGGCGGGCGGATCTCGAACTATTGCGGCGCGAACACGACCGGCTCCGGAAGGCGGTCGCGCGACTCAATCCGGGCGAGCTGGGGCGCGAAATCGGCCGGGGATTGACGGCTGCGGCTCTGGTCCGGGGGATCGCCGCTCACGATCTGTATCACGCCGGACAGATCCAGCTTCTGAAGCGGCTTATGAACCCCGGCATGAGCGGCATTGGAGTTGAGAATGCGCACTAGAATCGGGAGACTGCGGGAAGCGCCGGCAGACGGGTGGCCGCGGAGAATCACTTGGAATCGCTTCAGGATTCCCCGCTTCTGGATTCTGTTGATCCTGACGCCGCTTATCTGCCGGGTTGCGGCACAGACCGGCTTGGAGGAGACGGTCATCGTCTCGGCCAACGCGGCGCCGGTCCCCTTCGCCAGTCTGTCCCGCAAAGTCACTGTCTTGACTCGGGACGAGATCGAGCGGCTTCCCGTCCGCTCTATCGACGACCTGCTTCGCCACGCGGCTGGCGTCGAAGTCAGAGCCCGCGGCCCGTTCGGTGTCCAGAGCGACTTCTCGGTTCGTGGGGCGGGCTTCGGTCAAGTTCTGTTTCTGGTCGACGGGGTTCGCATGAACAACGCCCAGACCGGCCACCACAACTCCGACTTCCCCCTTACACTGAACGATGTGGAGCGCGTCGAAATCCTCCACGGATCCGGGTCTTCCCTGCATGGAGCCGATGCCTTCGGGGGCACCATCAATATCGTCACCCGCCGGGACAGGCAGGGGCTGGAGGCGAGTCTCTCCGCAGGCCAGTTCGGTCTGCTCGACGCCCGGGCCGCCGCCGCTTGGGGCGGCGACCTGCGCCAGGATCTTACCGTCTGGGGGAGCCGCTCCTCGGGGTTCACGTTCAATCGGGACTTCAGAGTCGCCGGAATCCTGTCGCAAACCCGGATGGGTGAGCGCGGCCGGGTGCTCGTTTCCCACCTGGACAAGTCCTTTGGCGCCGACGGTTTCTACGGCCCCTCCCCCTCCAGGGAGTGGACCAACCAGACCCTTGCCAGGGTCGACCGGGATTTCCAGCTCCGCGGGGGCCCGCGCGTGGAGAGCCGCTTGTGGTACCGCACACACGGCGATCGCTTTCTCTGGGACATCCACCGTCCGGGCTTCGCGGAGAACTTCCACCGCACCCACGCCGCGGCCGGGCAGATGACCCTGCACGGCGAAGTCTCCGATCGCCTCCGACTCTCGGTGGGGACCGAGATCGGCGGCGACTGGATTCGATCCAGCAACCTGGGGGATCATTCGTTCCGTCGATCGAGTGCCTTCACCGAGGTGCTTCACCGCTACCCCTCCGGCACTCTGGCGGCCGGACTGCGCTACGACCATTACTCGAACTTCGGGGGCTCCGCCAGCCCGGCGGTCAGCGGCGGTTGGTGGGTGGTTCCCGGTCTCAAGCTGCGAACCTCGCTGGGGCGGGCCTTCCGCGTCCCCACTTTCACCGAGTTGTATTACCGCGACCCGAACCACGAGGCGAGCCCTCTACTCGATGCGGAGAAGGCATGGGAGGCGGAGCTTGGCGCCGACTGGTTGCCCGCGACCTCTTGGATGGCCCAGTTAACGGTCTTCTCGCGCCGGGATCGAGACCTGATCGACTGGGTCCGGCCCGGCCCCGAAGTGCCGTGGAGGACAAGCAACATCCGGCGTCTCCACACCCAGGGACTGGAGTTCGCTCTGCAAAGGTTCTTCGGTGCCGGCGGGCTCCTGAGGTCCCAGTACTCCTATCTGTCCTCGACGACCCGCCACCTCGATCTCGACTCGAAATACGCCCTCGACTTCCCGCGCCACTCCTGGACGGTCTCGTCCGCCCATCCCCTGGTCGCGGGCATCCATCTCGGTTCCCACCTCAGCTTCCGCCGGAAGGCGGACGGCCGATCCTACTGGCTCGCGGACTGTCGGCTGAGCCGCCGGTTCCGGGATCTAAACCTCTTTCTCGAGGCCACCAACCTGACGGATCGCGTTTACCAGGAGATCAAGGGAGTGGACATGCCGGGGCGATGGATTCGGGCGGGTGTCGACTTCGCCCTCGCCCCCCCTGACGCGCGTCCCTGAACGCGACTTCAGCGTCTTGCGTGCGAGCCTCCCGTTCCACAGCTTCCTCGTTTCCAGCGGCGGCGGTGGCACCCGACCCGACGGCGGGGCGGCGCCGGCCCAGCTCGGATTTCA
>CAYRCA010000005.1:25586-25966 GCA_964422565.1 uncultured Acidobacteriota bacterium
CCCGGGGCTCCAAACCAATTCCGCCTAATCCGTGGCCCGGAGATCGACGGCCGACAACTGACCGCTCGACGGGGTTGCGGAGAAGTTGGAGGACCGGGATACTTCTCGCAATCGGTTTGAGATCGAGACGAATCGTGCTTTTTCGCAACAGGGGGAAGCGATGATCCGACACCTGAAAACCAGCCTGGGGACGGTTTCCTTGATTCTCGCTCTTGGCTGCGCCGCCTGGGCCCAGCGGGAGGTCCGACCGAACCCCGAGGACGCCGGACTCTCGGCGCAGCGATTGGAGCGCCTGTCGAAGGCGATGCGGACCTACGTCGAGCATCGCCGGACTCTCGGCGCAGCGATTGGAGCGCCTGTCGAAGGCGATGCGGACCTAC
>CAYRCA010000006.1:0-23030 GCA_964422565.1 uncultured Acidobacteriota bacterium
CCCCATGCGGCAAACCAGTTGTTGTTGTCGCCATAGAGCACGACCGTGGAATCGGTGGAGACGCCGAGGTGCGAAAGGAGTTCCTCAAAACGCTCCTTAGAGACGATGTCCCGCTTGATCGGATCGACGAGATCGGTGTGCCATCTGATGTTAACGGCACCCGAAACGTGGCCGCGTTCGTACACACCCGGCTCGACGCTCACCTCGACGACCCGAACCGACGGATTCCGCAGGTTCTGGGAGACCCATTCCGTGGAAACAACGGGTTCGGCGGCCCAGACGACACCGCTTGCGACGGCAGCCGCAAGGCACCCACTGAGGATCGAGAACTTCATCGATCGGCCCTCCTTGATGAGTATTACCCAGACTTTCAGGTAAGGAGCAACATCCGGTTCGAGACCCCGGCTGTCGCCCGATGGACGGATCTTAGCTTCACCGACGTTCGCTCGTCAAGGCTGCCCGAGGGGACAGGCTGCCTGAGGGGCAGAGGGAACGATGGGAGTAGAAACGAATCGCCGTCAGAGAAGACCGAAAGCCCGGGGCAGAAAGAGGCTGATCTCGGGAATGAAGGTCACCAGGAGCAACGCCGCGACCATCGCCAGAAAGAAGGGCAGGAGTGGACCCACCACCCGTTCGATCGAGGTCTCGGCGACCTGCGTTCCCACAAACAGGACGCTTCCCACGGGAGGCGTGCAGAGTCCCACGCACAGGTTCAGAACCATCAAAACGCCGAAGTGGATCGGGTCCATGCCCAACTCGGTGACGATGGGCAGGAGGATCGGCGTAAAAATCAGAACCGCCGGCGTCATGTCCATCACCGTGCCCACCGTCAGCAGGACCGCGTTGATGATCAGCAGGATTCCGATCTCGCTCTCCGTCAGCGAAACCAGGGTCGCGGTGAGAGTCTGGGGGATGTTTTCGTAAGCCATAACCCAGGACATGCCCATGGACGTCCCGATCAGGATCATCACAACCCCGGTGGTGGTCGACGTCCTCAGCAGGATGTCCGGGAGTTCCCGCCAGGGGATCTCGCGATAGATCAGAACCGACAGGACGAATGCGTAAAGGACGGCCACCGCGGCGGCCTCGGTGGCCGTGAATATTCCCCCGACGATCCCGCCGATGACGACCACGATCAGAAAGAGACTGGCCATCGCGTCGAGAAAGTCCCGCAGAACCCTCCCGCCACGCCACGGAACCGTATCGTCGTATCCTTTCCGAAAACCGGTATAGGCGGCCACGATCATGAGCAGCAACCCCACCAGAAGGCCCGGCAGGTAGCCGGCGATGAACAGGGCAGCGATCGACACCCCCCCGCTGGCCAGCGAGTAAATGATCAGAATGTTGCTGGGGGGGATCAGCAGGCCGGTGGTGGCGGACGTAATGTTGACCGCCGCGCTGAAGCCTCTCCCGTAGCCCGCCTCCCGCATCCGCGGCCCCATCATCCCTCCGATCGCGGAAGCGGCCGCAACGGCCGATCCCGAGATGGCCCCGAACAACATCGCGGCCAGAATGTGGACGTAGGCCAGACCCCCCGGGAGCATGCCCAGCAGGCTCCGGGCGAAGTTGATCAGCCTCCGGGCGATTCCGCCCCGGTTCATCAACTGGCCGGCCAGGATGAAAAAGGGTATGGCCAGCAGAGCGAAGGAATCCAGCCCGGTAGCGATCCGCTGGGCCACCGTGGTGACCGCGGGCAGACCCTCAACGCTGAGAAGCAGTGTCAGAGCGGCGCTCAGGCCGATACAGAACGCGATCGGGACACCCAGCCCAAGAAGGAGAACGAAGCTGATCAGCAGAACGGCAACCTCGATCCAGTTCATTTCGACCGACCTCCCCGTCCCATCCCTCGTCCGAAGGGGTGAGCGCCGATCGAAACCGGGCCACGGGAACGTTGGGCGCTTCCGCCCGTCCACGAAAAAAGCCTCCCGCGGCGGGGCGAACTCCCTCGCGCCGTTGGGGGCGCCGGCGGCTCGACCCTCCGTTTACTCCCGCCGGAGCCCATAGAGATCCCTTCCCTTCTCCCAGGCCGACAGACCGCTGAAAAAGGCGATCAGACAGCCGGACAGCGGCAAAGCCAGGTAGACGTAGCCCAGCTTGATCTGGAGGGCGGCCGACACCTGACCGAGAAACAGGGTCATCGAGACCAGTCGGCTTCCGCCGACCACCAGAACCGCAACCGCGAAGAGGAGGATCAGGATCTCGATGAGAAACTCCAGCCGGAGCCTTCCGCGCTGCGGGAGGCGCGCTCGCAGAAGGTCGATCGAGAGGTGCACCCGGTGACCGACGCCGTAGCCGGCCCCCAGCAGTCCCAGCCAGATCAGCAGATATCGCGCCAGCTCCTCGGTGTAGGAGCTGGGGTCCCGCAACACGAAGCGGGTCCACACCTGCCACAGGACGTTCAGCACCATGGCCGCCATCAGCAGGATCAACAGCCACGACAAACCACCGCTCACGTTCCGCCGCAGCGCCTCGGCTCTCATCGCAGTGCTCGAATCTCCTGGATTCGCCGGTAGATGTCCTCCTGAACGCGATAGGACTCGACCAGCGGGGCCAATTCCTCGATGAACGGCTCCTTGTCGGGAATAATGATCTCGACGCCCGCCTCGCGGACAGCTCTCATCGCTTCCGCCGTTGATTCCCGCCACAACCCCTTCTGGTGCTCGGCAGCCTCGAGGGCCGCGGCCTCCACCAAGCCTTTCTGCCGGTCAGTGAGGCGATTCCAAACCCGGGTACTCATCAGAAGCACGTCCGGGCTGGCCGTGTGCTCGGTCAGAGTGTAGTAGCGGCAGACCTCGTAATGGTTGGAAAGATAGAAGGACGGGGGATTGTTCTCCGCCCCATCCACGACCCCCTGCTGGAGGGCCGTGTAAAGCTCGCCCCAGGAAATGGGCGTCGCCGATCCTCCGAGAAGGTTGACCATCCGGATGAAATTCGGGCTCTCCTGCACCCGGATCTTCAAGCCCCGGAGATCCGAGGGCGTCCGGATCGGCCGGTCCTTCGTGTAGAAACTCCGGCTGCCCGCGTCGAAGAAGCAGAGGCCCCGCAGCCAGTACGGTTCGCTGGAAAGGAGAATCTCCCGGCCGATGGGACCCTCCAGAACGCGGAATTGATGCTCCTCGTCGCGAAAGAGATAGGGGATGCCGAAGACCCGGTAGGAGGGTACGAAACCCTCCATCACCGCCGCCGACACCTTGGTCATCCCCAGGCTGCCAATCTGGAGTAGTTCCAGGCACTGGCGCTCGGTGCCCAACTGCTCGCTGGGATAGATTTCGATTCGCAGACTTCCCTCGGACATCTCCGCCAAACGCTGGGCCATGTATTCCATGGCGGCATGGACCGAGTGGTTTCGATCGAGCCCATGGCCCAACTTGATGACGAAGACGTCGGACGGGCCGCGACAACCCCCCAACAGGAGCACGAAAACCAGCGTCGGCAACACCGAGCGAGCGCGCACCCACGGGGAACCTGGTTTCCTGGCGTCCACGAGCCAACAAGCTTAAGGATCCGCCTACCTGCGGTCAACCCTTCCGAACTTCGACCCGGCACAGCGTTCTTAGGGCGGATCATCGGACGTCGAGCGAATTCTCAAGCCACGGCCGGCGGATCGCCGACGGCCCGGCGCCGCACGCTGAAGTCCGGGGTTTCAAGCGGGTCAAGGCCCCTCCACCCTGATGACCTCGATCATCCGCCTCGCCGGAACGAGCTCAAGTCCGTGCTGAAGAAGGACCTCCCCGATGCCCGCGCGATCGGCGACCAGGCGGATCAGAAAGGCCCCCTCCAATCCAGACTCGTTCACCACCGGCCGGTCCAACTCCGACTCCAGAATCCGAGCGAGGCTTTCGACGCCGTCGGCCTCGAGAAGTCCGTTCACCCACGTGGCCGGGACCCGTCTATCGGGATCGAGCGGAGGAAACCCGACCGTTTGATCCGGTCGCCGGCGCAGCACGTAGACGTCTCGCTCCACCCGGGACGACACGGCCTGAACGCCGATCATCGCCTCCATCGTCTTCCGCAGCAGCAAATATCCGGCGGGACCCTGGCCGGGGGGCAACAGCACGTCGAACCGCTGCGTGGACGGGACCAGCCGGAGGTCGATCCGCTTTGCTCCCAACCCGTACGCGAACGCGATGACCTCCTCCAGAAGGTAGCCGCGCAGTTCAAGCCCGCCGTCCTTACCCTCCCGACGCACCGCCTCCACATCCCTTGACGGCACGATAACAGTTGTCGCGGGCCTTGCCCTCAACGCCATCCCAGGCTGCCGGCTCAATCGGCCGGCGATCAGGTCTTCGAGCACTCGCTCGTCGATCTCGGCCGGGTGCAGGACGGCCCGAAGGACGCCCGAGGCGTCGACTAAAGCGGCGTACGGAATCGACCAAACCCCGTAGGCCCTGAACAGGGCACCGTCGGGATCAAGGCCGATCCAACCCTTGACCTCCCGACTTGCCAGGAAACGGGTCACCGTCGCCTCGTCCTCGTCGGTGACGGAGACAAACCGTATAGGCCGGTCGCGGAACGCCTCAACCAGTTGGTTCATGTGGGGCAGTAGCTGCAGACAGGGTCCGCACCAGGTCGCCCAGAACTCCAGTACGACGGCCTGGCCCTCCAGGTCGTCCCAAGCCGATAATCCCCCGGCGGGACCCTGGAGGACCCGCTCCAGGGTGAAGGACGGCGCCGGCATTCCGGGCTCAAGCCCGGCGTCCTGACCCGAGGCAACCGCCACGGTCAGAAGGAGGACGCTCAGTCCGGCGCCGACCACCCGCCTCATCCCGCCGATGCTCAAACGACCCACCTTTGCGGGAAGCCTCCCGCCGCTCGTGAAACCACAGTCGCGACCAAAATGCCTACCTCCGCCTCCCCGGGACGCCATCTTATCAAGACGGGCGGGGCGGCGGTTCCGAAGGAGAAGCACCGTCACCAGGAGTCCCTCGACGAGGGGGAGTCCTCTTGCTCACTCATGGGAGGCAACCTGTTCTGTTTGCGTCGGATTCGCCGGGGCCACGTCGGTCGGCGCACCAACCGACCGACCGGCGCCCCATTGGGAAGGAGGCGGGAGACTCCCTCTCGAACCCGCATGCTACAGGCCCAGAAAATAGGAGAATTTCACGAAGAACTGCCAACTGTCGTTGTGCAGATCCGGGGTGCGCAGCAATCGGTCTCCCCCTTCCGCCGTCAACAGGTCCAGATTGCGCGGATTGTTGTTGTAGCCGACGTAAAGGGCCGTCCAGGGATTCACCAGGTAGGTGAAGAGCAGGTCGGTGTTAAGGCTCCGATCCGTCACCAGGGACGTGGCGGCCGGATTGGCCAGCACGGCGGCATACTGCCAGATAACCCGGGCCGACATCTCTCGGCTGAACTGCCAGTTGAAACGGGTGCGAACGATGTGGTTGTTGAAGACGCTCCGGTCGCTGGAACGTTCGACGACGCGAAGCAGGATAAAGGTGCTCTCGGCGCGGATGAAGCTCTTGGGAAACCAGGTGATCCGGAGGTTGCCCTGGTTGGAGTCGGCCAGGACCGGTTCTCGTCCCGCGGGCGGCACCAGGTTGATCTGAGTTCCGTGAGTATACTCCCCCTGCAACGCGACCCGACGGGAGAGGTTGGAGCTCCAGAAAAGACCCTGGCGATGACTGCTGTCGTAGGCGAGGTAAGCCTCCGTACGCTGCGACGCGGGCTGTCCGTCGCGGGGAACCCATTGGGTGAAGCCGTCGACCCTGGCCAGGCGACCCTCCAGGAGCCCCGGGGGTCCTCGACGGTGGCCTGAGTTCAGTAAAAAGAACTTCGGCCGGGGCGCCGGGGAGCGGCGTGGACGCGGTACTCCGGGCGCTCCGGAATCGAAAACTCGGGCTCCTCCTCTTCGTCCTCGTCACGAGGCGCGTGGGCCAAGAGATAGAAGCCCTTGAACACCTCGGGAAGTTGCGTCAGCCGATCCAGGACTTCTCCGCCGGGGATCAGGAAGCCGCCCGCTTTCCGCAGCGTCTCTGAAAGGCTGCGACGATCCCCCCAAAGATTGAAGGCGTCCCCCATCCGATTGTCCCAGGAGACACCGAAGAACCGCGCGCCGGCCAAGGATAGATGCTCGGCCGTGGCCACCCCGAGGTTGCCGAAGGCGGACGACAGGACCAGAACCACTTTGAGGCTGTTCCGAGCCCCTTTGAGCCTCAACAAGGCCTCGTCGATTGCCGGACCGGTCATGGCCGAGGTTCCAAAGCCCGAGGCGAATCGCGACCAAAAACCCGACCGGCCGCCCGGCGATATGTTGTCGACGGCCTCCACCATGCGGTACCGGTCCCGGATCAACTCCGTCAGGAAGTCGACCTCGCGATGATAGACTCCGATCAGAACCTCGTCCTCCGGATCCAGCAGGTGGACCAGGGGCAGGATCGTCTCCTTGGCCGTCCGCAGGGCCGCCTCGTCCATGCTCGATCCGATGTCGACCAGGATGGCCAGGCTCAAGGGGACGTCGCGACGTTCCTCAAAGTAGATCAGCGGTCGAGGAACACCGTTGACCCGCACCTGGAAGTCCCCGCGGTGAAGCCCCGTCACGGGGTCGCCCTTCGGATCGACCACCCGGACCTCCTGAAGGGTGCCGTAGGTCTCGACGAAGAACTGGAGCGGATCGGACGCCGAAGCGTCCTGCTTCGCGCCCATACACGGATTGAGGCAGAACGGCAGGAGGAACACCCACCACAATCGTCCGGCGGACCGGTGTCTTCGACGACGGCGCGTGCATTCCCTCCTCCCGGTACGGGGAAAGCCGCGCCGTTCGGGAAGAATCGAGACCATGAAGCGCCATAACGTCCAGACGACCATTCGCACTCAAGCCCCCCTCCATTGTAAACGACCGCGGCCGGAGACCCTCGGAACCTGTCCCGGAGGGGTCGTGGGTCGTGGCTTGCCCTTCGTCGACACGATCTGCACTGTCTGGACGTCTCGGATGGCAAGATCCGCGTCATTAGCGGGAGGGCGTCTACCCCAAACGTTGGAGGACATCGCCGAGACCCGCGGCCGGGCCGACGATCAGCCGGAACGGGTCGAAGGGCGAACCGGGTCGCCGATCCCGGAGCCCCTTCGCTACGATGTGGCGATGTGAGCCACACTGTAGGAGCGGGCCGGCAGCCTGAACGGCATCCTGGAGGCAGGCTGGGGGGCGTCGAGCTCCGAGGGCGCCACCGCTGTCGGCCGCTCAAACGTGTTCAGGGCCTTCAGATCCGACCCCGTCAACGTTTCGCACCTCAGCACACGGGTGGGCGTCACATTCAGCCAGTCAAGAACCAGTTCTCGCTCGGAGTCCAGGTCGCGATTCAGCATGAACAGGGCGAACCGGCCATTGCCCGGGTCGAACGTGGCGACCACATCCACGTAGGGCACCTCATCGTCCCGCGCGAAATCCCGCCGTAGGCCGCGCGCCTGGATCGGGTACGTCTCCGACTCCACCTGCAGGTCGAGAACCCTTCCCTGCGCGTACTTGAGGGCCCACGCGTAGGGGTAGTAAATGGTCTGCCGCAGCACCGAGGTGTCGTTGGTCATCAGGGGTGCGATCACATTGATGATCTGGGCCAGGCATCCCACCCTTACCCGCTTCGCCTCCCGCAGCAGCGTGTTCAGGAAACCACCGACCAGGAGGGCGTCCTCCAGGTTGTACGGCTCCTCCAACAAATGCGGAGCAAAAGTCCGCTGCCCATCCGAGAAACGGGCACCGCGGGCGCGATACCAAACATTCCATTCGTCGAAAGACAGCCAGAGGCGTTTTGCCGATTTCAGAGTCCCCTGCACGTAGTCGCAGACTGCGGCGACTTCATGAATCTGCCGTTCCATGTCGAGGTTCATGGCCAGGTATCGCCAGGTGTCGTTGCCCGTCAAAGCCTCGGTGTTTCCGTAATAGTTGTGCAGGGAGATTGCGTCCACCTGGTCGTAGCATTCCTCGAGGACCTCCCGGTCCCACACCAGATAGGTAGGCAGAATCGTATTGCTCGATCCGCAGGCGATGAGCTGGGCGTCTCGGTTGATCACCCGGATCTGACGCGCCGTATCGCGGGCTTTGCGCCCGTATTCACGGGCCGGCATGTGTCCGATCTGCCACGGTCCGTCCATCTCGTTCCCCAGACACCAGGACCTTACGTTCCAGGGCTGCTCGTAACCGTGCTCGCGGCGCAGGTCACTCCATTTCGTGCCCCGATCGACATTACAGTACTCGACCAAAGCGACCGCCATTTCCGGGGTGCCGGTGCCGAGGTTGAAGGCCAGCAGGGGCTCGGTGTCGACGAGCCTGCACCACTCCATGAATTCGTTCGTACCGAACTGGTTCGTTTCTATGGAGTTCCAAGCCCGTTCCAGGACCGTGGGCCGCTGATCCTTGGGTCCCACTCCGTCCAGCCAATTGTAACCGGAGACAAAGTTGCCGCCAGGGTACCGAACGACTGGCACCGCGAGCTCCCTCATTTCGGCGATCACATCCCTGCGGAATCCATGCTCGTCGGCGAGTTCCGAGCCCGGCTCGTAAACACCCGTGTAGACCGCCCGCCCGAGGTGCTCGAGAAACGATCCGAGCAGACGCCGATCCAGGTCCGCGCGATATCTGGCCGGGTTGACCATCGTTCGCGCAGGCCCCCGGGTCTGTGCGTAGCCGAAGCCGGGAAGCCATGACGGCGCCGTCAGAGCGGCGCTCGACGCGCAGAGCTGTTTGAGAAAAGTTCGTCGGGCCGTCTTGCTGATCATGGTAAGAACGGAGTCTACACGTCCTACGTCGTTGGCCGGGTCGGATACCGTTCTCGATGCGGACTTCCAGGCGCACCATGGGACAACAAAGGGGGCTTTCGAATCGAGGGGGGAAGCCGACCACCTCGGGAAGAACCCTTGGCGGCCCCTCGTGACCCTTCGTGGATCGGTTCAACCCAAAACGGGCTCCTGAAGGGACTGAACCGGCTGATGGATAATGGACCCGCAGACCTTGGCCACTCCATCCAGGACGCAATTGTCGGTTCCGTTCATCGCGCAAGCCAAGTTTGCCGCGCCGCCCGTCCA
The DNA here is from genome assembly GCA_964422565.1 of uncultured Acidobacteriota bacterium. GTDB lineage: Bacteria > Acidobacteriota > UBA6911 > RPQK01 > JAPXNP01 > CAYRCA01. The sequence goes on from CAYRCA010000006.1 coordinate 9,019, forward strand.
GGGAAGGGTTCGACGGTGAACCTCCTGTTTGAGGGACGGGAAAATATGGACGCCACCCGCGCTCAGGGGGCCACCAAAGACGACCAGATCGGGGTTGAAAGCGTTGACCGGGGACGCAATGCCGATTCCCAGGGCACGGCCCACAGCGCGGACTCGGTGCGGAGCATCCCGGTTCGCGCCGTCATGTCAAGGTAGGAACTCCTTTTGATGGTTTGATTTCGCTTGTGCAGGCGACGATATGAGCGGAGTCGGAACTTCGAAGCGCAGATCCTCAGTTTCAAGCCCGTTTTCGTAGAGGAGGCCGGAATGGATGGTTCGCGACCGGTGTTATACTTCGACCAGATTCCCATGTCGCAAATCCTACTCAGCTTCGCGTTGGGCCTCTTGTTGGGGACCGCCCCGGCGTCGGCGCAATTGCAGCGCCAGAAGCAGATCGACGGTCGGGTTCAGACCGTCACCGGCGAGTCCCTGCCCGACGCCGCGATAGTTTTGCTGAAGGGCCGGGTGGGCAACGAAATATCTCGGAGTCGACTGGGCACCGGAGGGTATTTCAGCTTCTCGAGCCTGAGTGCCGGCCAATACCGCGTCGTCGTCCAAGCCGAGGGCTTTCTGACGGCCGAAGAGTCTGTGGTCATCCCGCAGTCCAGCCAGAACACTATCACCGTCTCGATTCAGATGGCGCGAGTGGCGCCGGAGAAGAAGTCCCCTGCCGTTGACGGCACCGTCCCGGTTCAGTCGTTGGCCATCCCCCGGGAGGCGGTCCAAGCCTTGAGCCGAGCGGAGAAGGCCGCGGCGGAGGACGATCTTCGCGAAGCCATCCGCCACTTGGAGGAGGCGATCCGTCTCGCGCCAAACTACTTTGAGGCCTACAACAACCTGGGCGTCTGCCACTATCGACAGGGAGAGAGGATGGAGGCGATCCGGATGTTCGAACGGGCCCTCGCGATTCACCGGGACGCCCTGATGCCCCACGCCAACCTGGGACTGATCTACCTGGAGTTGTCCCAGCCCGACCGGGCGTTGCCTCATCTGAAGAAGGCTGCGCAATTGAACGCTTCGAGAACCCTGACCCACTACCAGCTGGGGCGCGCCCACATACTGCTCGGCCAGTTCGCCGAGGCCGTTGGACCCCTTCGAAGGGCGGCGGAGGGAGATCCCCAGATCTCTCACGCCCATTTCCTGCTGGCCCAAACATTCTACGAGATCGGCGAGACGTCTGAGGCGGTCCGGGAGCTCCGCCGCTATCTGGAGACGGATCCTCGCGACGAGGCCGGCCTTCGGGCCTTGTTGCGGGAATGGGAGGCCGAGCTCAAGTGAGGGGCGGGCTGTTCCGGATCCCAGATCGTGGCAGCGATGTGGCATCCCGGACCGGCCTTGGAATCGGTGAAGTAGTGGACGGCCACGACCTTGCCGTCGGTACGCTGAACGACTCGCGGGTGGCCGATGTCGCGATCAGCGCCGTGGAAAAGGAACGGAACCGACGGGCGAACCTCAGAGCGACCCGGCCTCCCCGACCTTCAGATAGCGGTCGAGGAAATCGAGAATCGCGTTCCAACCCGTCACCCGATTGGCCGTCTTGGTAAAGCCATGCCCCTCGTCATCGAAGAGCACGTACTCCGCCACACCCCCGTTCGCCCGGAGAGCCTCGACCATTTCGTCGCTCTCGACCTGAAGCACCCGTGGATCGTTGGCCCCCTGTAGGACGATCACCGGCCGAACGATCCGGTCGGCGTGGAAGAGGGGCGAGATCTCGTAAAGCATCTCCTCCTGCGTCTCCGGATTCCCAATCTCCCGATAGAGCGCCAACTTGAAGCTCTCCCACCAGGGAGGGATGCTCCTCAGGGTCCGGACCCAGTTGGTCACTCCGAAGATGTTGACGCCGACGGCAAACTCCTCGGGCTCGAAGGCCAGAGCCGCCATCACCATGTACCCGCCGTAGGAGCCGCCAAGAATCCCGATTCTCTCGGGATCGACCCAGTCGACGTTCGCCCGCAGCCAGTTCTTGGCGTCGATACAGTCCCAGAGGGGCTCGCGACCGTGCCGTCCGTCGTCGGCCCTGGAGAAGGCGCGGCCAAATCCGGAAGACCCCCGGTAGTTCAGGTCGAACACCGCGTAGCCATGGTTGGCCAGAAACTGGATTGAGGCGTTGTAGACCGGCCTGCTCTGCCCGCCCGGTCCACCGTGGATGAAGAGCAGGGCCGGAACCGGCGTCTCTGGACTCGCCATTTTCGGCCGATAGAGGTAACCGGAGAAGTCGAGTCCATCCCGAGCGGTCAGTTCGATCAACCGGGCCCCCACCAGATGGCTGGGATGAATCTCAGTGTTCAGATTGTCGGTCAACTGCCTCAGCTCCCCGGTCTCCAGATTGAACACGAACAGATTGGAGGGAGCGTTGTCGTTGATCAGGTGGAATCGCATCCACTTCTCGCTCCGACTGAAGAGTACCCCGCTCGGATCGCCCGGCGGGAGATCGGATATCTCCACCTTTTCGCCCGTAGCCACCCTCTCGATGATTAGGCGGGTCACGCTGTCTTCGTTGACACCGATGACCCGATAAGTGCCGCGGTGACTGAAGCCCACCTGATTGACATCCCATTTCCCGGGCCGGAAAACCTCCCTTCGCTCTCCCGTCTCGAGGTCGTAGCTCATCAGATAGAGCCAGTCGCTGTCCCGGTCGGTCAGGTAGAGCAGCCCCCGGCTGTCCGGAGTAAAGGAAGCTGCGTAATGATTGATCTCCCCCTCCTCCACCAGAGAAATCAGGCGGGGCGTGCCGTCTCCCAGACGGTCCACCAGGTACAGGTCGGAGTGGAAGTCGTTGTGCGTGCGATGCAGCGCGATCCATCGCTTGTCGCGGCTGACGGCCGTCAGATTCAACCCATCGTTGTTGCGGTAGAACAATTCGGGCTCGAGCGTCTCGACACCCCATTCAAAAACATCCATGAAGCGAGGGTCACGCTCGTTGTTGCCGGTGAAGAACGAGGTCTCGTCGTGGGAGAAGGAGTAGAAAACCTCCCGGGCCTTCTCGCCCCGGGTCAGTTGGGTCACCCTGCCCTGCCCGTCCTGAATAAAGAGACGATACAACTCGTTGCCGCCCCGATCGGCCAGATAGAGGATTCGCGCGCCGTCGGGCATGTATCCCTGGGGCCGAACAGCGTCGGAGTCGGAGTCGGTGAGTCTCTGCATCTCGCCGGTGGCGAGCTCTATGGCGTAGGCGTTGAAGACGCCCGTCGCATTGCTCGATACCAGCAGTCGGGTCTCGTCTGGATCGAAAAAGCCCCCACCGACCTCCGTAGTCTTCAGAAACTCTTCGATGGTGTAGGTTCTGAAAGGCACCTCCTCAACAGCGGGATCGCCGCAGCCCCCAATGGCCGACAGCAAAACAATGTGCGCCCACCGAGCCCCTTTGGTCGTCATGGATCACCTCACTCCTCGCTCCTCGGTCCTCGCTCCTCTCGGCTCGCCTCCGACAACTCCAGGCGCCTGAGGATCCCGGCGACCTGGGCTTCCAAGCGCTCGACGCGAGCGCGCAGCGACGGGGAGTCCCGCCCCTCGTCGACTTCGTCCGGATCCTCCGACGACCCGATCCCCACCACCTCTTCTTCCCCGGAGACATTCAGTATCCACCGGGATTCCTTCTGTCCCGGCCGTCGCGGCAGCTCGCGCACCAGAGGCGGTTCCGTCTGAGCCAGACTTCGGAGCGCCCGTTCCACCTCCTCCAGCGACTCGAAGGGGTGCATGCGCTCGGTCCGCCCCTTGAGCTCCCCCACGGTCTGAGACCCCCGCAGAAGCAGCACGGTCAGCAAAGCTCGGTTCGGAGGATGGGCATACAACGGCTGGATCAGCATATGGCTCCAGCGATCCGCCCTGGGTCCGGTCACCCGCTGGACCAGGCCTTCGCGCCCCATGGAATGGATGGCTGCCAACACCTCGTGACGCTTCAGGGCCATGACGGGGTTCCGATTGGTGGCCTGGTTGCAGGCGGCGATCAGGGCGTTCAGTGTCAGGGGATAGTAATCAGGGGTGGTTTGCTCCTTTTCGAGCAGGCATCCCAGAATTCTTCGACAGACGGCATCCAGTTCGGTCGGATTGCGCAACTCGGTCTCCTCGGGTTGGTGTACGAATTCCCTATCATACTGCACGGGGGCTCCCCCCTCTTGACCTCCCGGGTGAAGAATGGGGTCGGGCTGCGGATTGCGCGGCCGTCGAACCCGCACGGGCAGTCTCCGCGCGAACGGTCCTCGCGGCTGCGAGGCTTATTCCCCACCTTTCCCCAATACTTCTTCGTGAATTTTGAAACAGCTCGCCTTTCTTCGCATCGTCAGAGACAGGAAGCCATGAAACGAGAAGATCTCGAGAAGCTGATTCGGGAGGATCGCGAATCCGATCCCCCAACATCTTGGCGGGGAACTTTTCTCGACTACCTGGGGTTGGTCAAAGAGGACCCCGAGATCTGTCAACTGGCCCACGCCCGTCTTTTCAAGGTCATCATGCGGGCGGGCTCCAGCAGCATTCTGGAGCGGGGCGATCCGCGGGTAAGGCGACTCTACCAGGACGAGCCTATCCCGGTGTACAACTTCTTCCAGGACGAGTTTTTCGGCATCGAGGGCCCGGTCGCCCAGATCGTTCGCTACTTTCATTCGGCCGCGCTCAAGGGGGAGGAAAGCCGCCAGGTTCTCTACCTTATGGGACCCGTCGGCTCCGGTAAGAGCTCCCTGATTCAGAAGATCAAAGAGGGACTGGAGGACAGCGGGGTCTTTTACGCCATCAACGGCTGCCCCATTCACGAGGAGCCGCTGCACCTGATCCCGAAGCATCTGCGTCCCGCCTTCCAGGAAATGCTGGAAGTCCCGGTCGAGGGGACGCTGTGTCCCGTCTGCCGTTTCCGCCTAGAGGAGGAATTCGGGGGCCGCTACGAGGAAATGCCGGTCGAGACGCGCAACTTCTCCCTCCAGGGCCGGGTGGGAATCGCCACCGTGCCTCCCGTCGATCCCAACAACCAAGACACTTCGGTCTTGATCGGCTCGGAGGACATCTCCAAACTGGACCTCTATTCCGAGGGCGATCCCCGAATCCTGGATCTCAACGGCGCTCTTAACGCCGGCAACCGCGGCCTCGTAGAGTTCATCGAAATATTCAAGAACGAGATCGAATACCTGCACGCCATCATCACCGCCACCCAGGAAAAGCTCGTTCCGGCACCGGGACGCCACGGCATGATCTACGTGGATACCGCCATCATCGCCCACTCCAACCGGGCCGAGTGGCAGAAGTTCAAGTCGGATCACACCAACGAGGCGATTCTCGATCGAATCGTGGCCGTCAAAGTGCCCTACAACCTGCGGCTCTCCGAAGAGGTCAAGATCTACGAGAAGATGCTTCGCCAGTCCGAGTTCGGCGCGCATACGGCGCCCCACACGCTGGAGATGGCTTCCATGTTCGCCATCCTCACCCGTCTGGAACCCACTCCAAAGTGCGACCTCATGACCAAGCTCAGGATCTACAACGGCGAGGAGGTGCTGGAGAAGGGGAAGCTCAAGAAGATCCAGACCCGGGAGCTGAGGGATGACGCTCCGGACGAGGGAATGGAGGGAATCTCGACCCGTTTCATCACCAAGGCCCTGGACAACGCCCTGTCGGACAACATCTCCGGCAACTGCATCCACCCGATCAACGTCCGGGAGGCGCTCATCCGCATGGTCAAGGAGGCGGATTTGGCGGACGACGTCCGGAAGCGGTACCTGGAGTTTCTCCAGGACGTGCTCCACCGCGAGTACCTGCAAGTTCTGGAGAAGGAGATCACCCGGGCCTTCGTCTACTCCTACCAGGAGCAGGCGGAGCAACTCTTCCAGAACTACCTCGACCATGTGGAGGCCTACGTTAACAAGACCAAGGTCCGCGATCCCAACACCCGGGAGGAGCTTGAGCCGGACGAGAACTTCCTGAAGTCGATCGAGGAGCAGATCGCCATCGTGGGAACCGCCGCCGAAGGGTTTCGCCAGGAGGTCATCGCCTACCTCTGGGCCGCCAGCCGCCGCAGCCACCGGGTCTCCTACCGCAGCTACGAACCGCTCAAGGAAGCAATCGAGAAGAAGCTCATGACCTCGGTGCGGGAGATCAGCCGCATCATCACCAAGGCTCGAACGCGCGACGAGGACCAGGCCGAGAAGTACGACCTCATGGTCAAGAGCCTGTTGGAGAATGGGTACTGTGACACCTGTGTGGATGTCGTCCTCAAGTACGCGGCCAACAACCTCTGGAAAGATTGATCCCCCCGGGTTCGCGGCCCCCCTGGACGATTGAGTCGGCCATGAGCGACATCGTCATTCGAGAATGGGACGCCTCCGACGCCGGGCGAAGCGATCGCAGCGCCTCGGACCGCGCCCGGCACCGGCGCAAAGTGCGAGAGGCGATCCGCGGCAATATCGCCGAGATCGTCGCCGAGGAGGCGATCATCGGCAAGAGTCGCGAACGGATCGTCAAGGTCCCCATTCGCGGCATTCGGGAGTATCGGTTCAGCTTCGGCGTGAACCAGCCCGGGGTCGGGCAGGGAGACGGCGAGACCGAGCCGGGCCAGGTCCTCGACCGAGAGCCGTCGGCCCGACCGGGTGACCACGCGGGCGATCAACCGGGCTTCGACTACTACGAGACCGAGATCACCCTCGACGAGCTCGTGGAAATCATGTTCGAGGACCTGGAGCTTCCGCTGCAGGAGCGGAAGAATCTCCGCGAGGTCCCGGTGGAGAGCCGCCGCAAGCTCTCCGGCTATCGTCGAAAGGGCGCCTGGGCCCGCCTTTCGTTGCGACGCAGCGCCCGGGAAAGGCTGCGGCGCCTTCAGAAGACGCGGCGCCGCGTCCGCATTCTGGAAAGCGAGATCGATCTTCTTCGCCGGGAGGCGGAAAACCGTCGTCTGGCGGGGGATTCCCGGGGGGCGGCCCGATGCCTGAAGCGGGTGGAGGAGCACAGCAGAAAGCTCGAACAGGCTCGCGACTTCGCCGCCCGCTTCGACGCCCAGCCGAGGGATGTCACCGCTCCGGACCGCGTGCGTTTCCCCTTCCGCGAGGAGGACCTGCGCTTTCAGCGCCCGCGGGTGGAGCCCCGATACGAATCCAACGCCGTCGTACTCTGTATCATGGACACGTCGGGTTCCATGCACACCGCCAAGAAATATCTGGCCCGGAGCTTTTTCTTCCTGCTCCACAGCTTCATCGCGGCCCGCTACCGCAACGTGCACACCGTCTTCATCGCCCACCACATGGAGGCGCGGGAAGTGACTGAAGAGGAGTTTTTCCACAAGGGTGAGTCGGGGGGAACCTTTATCTCGTCGGGCTACAAGAAGGCCGTCGAGATCATCAACGAGCGCTATCATCCGTCGCTCTGGAACATCTACGCCTTCCATTGCTCCGACGGGGACAACTTCGACTCGGACAACGATAACGCGATTCGCGCGGCTGTCGAACTGTCCGGTGTTTGCAATCTCTTCGGATATGGGGAGATCAAACCGGAAGGGGAGGAGCGTTACGAGAACAGCCTCCTGGACTTCTTCTCGAGCCACGTCGACGTTCCCAACTTCGAAGCCATTCTGATTCGGAAGAGGGAGGACGTCTGGCCGGCTTTTCGCAAACTGCTACGACACGAGAGCACATGAGAAACGTCAGCCTCGCCGAGATTGAGGAGTGGGGAGAAGAGATCGCGGCGAAGGCCCACCGATTGGGTCTGGACTGTTACCCGCAGGAGTTCGAGATCTGCGACCACCACCAGATGCTCGCGTTCATGGCCTATTCGGGCATGCCGTCGCGATACCCGCATTGGTCCTTCGGCAAAGCATACGAACGCCTCAAGACGATCTACGACCACGGGGTCATGGGCCTCCCCTACGAGATGGTCATCAACGCCAATCCATGCCTGGCCTATCTCATGCGCGACAACTCCCTGCTGCTCCAGATCCTTACCATGGCTCACGTCTTCGGCCACAATGACTTCTTCAAGAACAACTTCCGCTTTCAATGGACGAAACCCGAGCTGACTCTGGCCGCGTTCAAGCTGCACGCCGATCGGATTCGCGCCTATGTGGAGGATCCCGGTATCGGCGCCGAGCGGGTTGAGCGGGCGCTGGACGCCGCTCACGCGTTGGCTTTTCAGTGCGCCCGCCATCCCGCCCATCGCCGACTCTCGCCGGCGGAACGGATGGATCGGTTCGAGGCCAGACAGGCCAGTCTGCGAGAGGAACGGGACGTCGAGTTCGACGAGAACGAGTATGAAAAGGCCCGGCGCAGGACACCGCTTGAGCCCGACGAGGAGATCCTTCCCTTTATACGCGAAAACAATCTCCACCTCGAGGAGTGGGAGAAGGACATCCTCGGCATCGTGGATGAGGAGACCCGCTACTTCCTGCCACAGATCGATACCAAGATCATGAACGAGGGTTGGGCGAGCTATTGGCACAAGCGGATTCTGGAGTCACTCGATCTGAACGAGGAACTTCGCCTGGAAGCCATGGTCCGGCATTCTCAGGTGCTGGCGCCCCGGAAGGGGACGCTCAACCCATACCATCTGGGGTACGCGGTGTGGAGATCCATCCGCGTCTGGTACGACGGATCTCTGGATCGCGGCGACCTACGGCCCGATGAGCGGGAACTCTGGGAGAAGATGGCGCGGGACTTCGAGGAGCGCGACGCCGTCCCGCCCGGCACCGGCGAGCGCGCCGGCGAGGAGGTCATGTTCGAAGTCCGTCAGGGCCACAGCGACGCCTCCTTCATCCGGCGTTTTCTATCCCCGGTCCTGATGCGGGATCTCGATCTGTTCGAGTATGAGCCCCGGAATCGAGGCGGCGAGCGCTTCTGGGTCGTCACCCGTGTGACGGACCGAGGCAACTGGCGCGAGCTGCGGGATACCCTGATTCGATCGGTGGGCATGAACGCCTTCCCCGTCATCCGGGTGGCGGACGCCAACCATCGCGGCCGTTCGACGCTCCTCCTGCACCACGATCACGACGGACGGGATCTCGATCTGGAGTCGGCGGAAAAGACCTTGAAGGATGTCCAGCGACTCTGGGGGAACGCCGTCGCCCTGACCACGACCGTCAACGACGAACCCGCCGAGCTGGAGGTTTCGCGCTCCGGGACGATACGCTGACGGGGAAGTTGTCGGATCGCCGGTCCGCTCAAAACTCCGAGGTCGGGAGTCGGGGCGATTACCCACCCGCTCTCCTCGGCGGCGCGACCTGCAACGTTCGGGTCGACGCCGCAAGCCGGGGAAGGTTATTATCAGAGCGCGAAAGAGTGTAACCAGGAATCCAAAGGCCAGCGGAGGAACGAAATGGAGAACCAGGTGAACCGGAGGACTTTCATCAAAGGGACGGCGGGCGTCACCGCCTCGACACTGGCGGCGCCGATGATCCTGTCGGAAACGGCGCGGGGCGCCAACGACCGAATTCGAATGGCGGTTCTGGGAGTGAACTCCCGGGGCTGGAACCATGTCAACGGTTTCAGCGCGATCGACGGTGTGGAGGTGGCGACGATCTGCGATCCCGACCTCGAGGTGGTGTCAAGGCGGGCCGCCGACTTCGAGGAGCGGTACGGACGGCGCGTCCATACCGAGCAGGATCTGCGTCGGGTCTACGAGAACCCTGAGATCGACGCCGTCAGCATCGCGACTCCGAACCATTGGCATTCCCTCGCCGCCATCTGGGCCTGCCAGGCGGGCAAGGACGTCTACGTGGAAAAGCCCGGCTCCCACAATCTCTTCGAGGGGCGCAAGATGGTCGAGGCGGCTCAGAAGTACGGACGCATTGTCCAGAACGGGGTCCAGTTGAGGAGTTCGCCGGCGATCCAGGAGGCGGTCCGCCACCTGCGGCAGGGAACGATCGGAGATGTGTACATGGCTCGCGGGTTGGTCTTCCGCTGGCGAGCCGACATCGGCGTCAGACCTCTCGAGCCCCCACCGGACACACTGGACTACGATCTCTGGCTCGGGCCGGTCCAGAGGCGCCCCTTCTCCCGCAACTTCGTGCACTACAACTGGCACTGGCACTGGGATTTCGGCAGCGGCGACCTGGGTAACCAGGGAACCCATCAGACGGACATGTGCCTGTGGGGGTTGGGCGTGGGCTTGCCCGACGAGATCACGGCCTTCGGCGGAAAGTTCCTCTGGGATGACGCCAAGGAGACCCCGGAGGTCCACTCGGCGTTGTACAAGTACACCGAGGAAAACAAGATGATTCAGTTCGAGGTCCGACCCTGGTGTACCAACCAGGAGGACGGTGTCGGGGTGGGCAACATCTTCTACGGCTCGGAAGGCTATATGGTCATCAACGGCTACCGAAGGTACGACACGTTTCTGGGGCAGAATCGAGCGCCCGGACCGAGCGGCGAGGGAGAGGGCGACCACTACGTCAATTTCATCGACGCGGTCCGCAAACGGGACGCCTCGATCCTGAACGGGCCCGTGGAGACGTCGCACTTGTCCGCCGGGCTGGCCCACCTGGGGAACATCGCCTTCCGACTGGGTCGGGTTCTGAAGTTCGACCCGGTGGCGGAGCGTTTCCCCGGCGACGACGAGGCCAACGCCTTCCTGAAAAGGGAGTACCGGGAACCCTTCGTGGTCCCCGAACGGGTGTGAGCGGCCGCACGGAAGGTATGACCGGGCCGCCGGCCGCCCGCCACGGATCCCTTGCGTTCGGCCACCGCGCCCGGCCCGCGCGCCCGTGGGGTGGAGTGGCTCTGGCCGGGGGCCTCGTTTGAACTCCGCCGGTCGATCCATTCATAATGGAACTCCGGCCCCGGCGGAGTTCGTCCGCCGAGGGGCGTCGGGAAAGCTGTTTTCGTTCTCCCCATGCATGCCGTTGATTCGCGCCCATATCATCTCCGAGTCCGATCCCGACCGTGACCCAGCCACTTAAGGAAGACGAAGAACGGCTATCCCGGCTCGACGATTCGACTCGAGCCTTTCTCCGGAGGAAGATCTGGACCTCCGTGATCCTGTTTCTCGCCCTGGTGACGGCGGTGGGGTTCTCGGGTCATTTCCTGCGGGAGGAGATGACGGCCCTGGCGAACGGCGTCAACCACCATCTGGGGTTCGCAGGCTTGGCGGCGGTCCTTTTCATCAGCGAGACGGTGGTCAGTCCTTTTCCCCCCGACCTGATCCTCTGGGTGGTCGCCACCAGCGACCTCAGTCGCGACTGGCCGTTTCTGGTCGGCATCCTGGCGACCCTGTCCACTCTGGGGGGACACCTGGGCTGGCTCTTGGGATCGCACGTCGGCGGCACCCGGGCGGCCCGTCTGGTCCTGGGCCGCTACCGGAGGCGCAGCGTCCGGATTATGCGCCGTTTCGGCCTCTGGGCCATCGTGCTGGCGGCCCTGACCCCCGTCCCCTGGTCGGTCACCAGTTGGACCGCCGGAATCCTGAGGATGCCCTGGAGGCTCTTCCTGCTCGGTTCCCTGGTGCGGTTTCCCCGAATCGTGATCTATTACATCGTCATCCACGCCACCTTCCACGGGTTCGCGGATATCCAGATTCCTTGAGCCGCCTCGAGCCAGCGCAGACCGCCGACGCCGCGCGGCTAAGCCCGCTCCTCGAGATAGCCGGTCGACTCATACACCGATCCCTTCCAATCCGCATTTGACGCCGACACGCACACGGAGGGGGATTTCGTACAGTCGGTGTTCAAGAGTGAAGATCGGGTCTACATTCCGGTGTCCACCGGGTTCATCCGGCGTCACCCCGACGGAAGGGTTCAAATGGGGCGGCTGAGAGATACCCGATTCCTGGTGCTCGAAGACGGCGTCGCCATCCCGTTTTGCGATTCCGAAGCGGGCCGCCCTCCCATAGGATTCCTGAGAAGGGGCGACGAGGTGAACATGATAGCCGTGTCCCAGCGCTTCGACGAAATGGGCGCCGTGTACCTGTATCCGGTGCGGTTGTCCGGGAGCGAATGGCCATGAGCGCGGTGCCGCCTGGAGGGATGATACGGGGCTACTCCGACGTCCAATCCGTCCGGACCGGTCCGACCGGTCGAAACCCCACCCTACTTCGCGGGCGTTCCGTTCCTCATCGCGCCAGAATCTCGGCGATTTCCCGCTCCGACTCCGCCAGCCGCTCGGCCGCTGGACGGCGACCGGAGATCACATCGTTCGCGGCCCGGCTGTAGGCCGACGAAATCAGATCGTATTTCTCCCCCGCCAGGGAGGACGGCCGCGCCACCAGGCTGCGGTAGACCTCCTCGAAGCCGTCGAAAAAGGGTACCGCCTCCAGCACCTCCCGGTCCGCGTACAGGGAGGAGATGGTCGGGTTGTAGCTTCCCTCGACCGCGCGGATCTTCTGCTCCGCCATGCCCGTCAGGAAGTCGACCAGCGCCGACGCCGCCTCGGGATGTCTGGAGTATCTGGACACCATCAACTGCCAGCCTCCCAGGGTTCCAAAGCGGCCGCGCGGCCCGCCCGGCAGGGGCGCGACGTCGAAGTCCCTCCCGATCGCCGTCGCCTGCGTCAGAGAGTAGGCGTAGGACCAGTTCCGCAGAAAGGCGGCGTCCCCCTTCTGCCAGATCAGGCGCGAGTCCTCCTCGTCGAAGCCCACGACTTCGGGAGGAGAAATGGTGCCCACCCAACTTTTCGCCATTTCGAACGCGCGCGCCACCTCCTCGCGATCCAGATTGGGCCTTCCGTCTCCCTCCACGAAGTTGCCGCCGCCGTGAGAATACTGCCACTCCAGGGCGTTGCAGGTCAGCCCCTCGTAGGCCCTGCCCTGCCACAGGTATCCCCAGAATCCCAGATTGCCGGCCCGGCGTTCGCCGTCTTGGATCCGGGCCGCCATGGTCGCCATCTCCTCCCAGCTTTTGGGAGGGTCTTCGTACCCGTACCTGTCGAGCAGATCCTTGCGGTAGTAGAGACTCGGCCCGTCGGCGAACCAAGGCATGGCGACCAGCCGACCTTCGACCGAGTTGTTCTCCACAACGGAGGGAAAATGACGGACGATCCTTTCCGGGGCGATGTGTTGCCTCAGGTCCAGGGCGTGATCGGCCAACATGCCGATCCAGACGACGTCGATCTGCAGGACGTCGACCTCGCCGGACCGCCTCTCGAACAATTGGCGGTAATAATCCAGTCGCTCGGCGTTGCTCCGCGGCGTGGGAATGACCACCACGCGAATGTCGGGATGCCGCTCCATGAACCGCTGCGTCCCGGCAACGGTGAAATCCAGGTCCATTCCGGTCGCCCCGCCGGAAAAGACCACGGTGATCTGGCCGGGACGGGTCTCGCACGCCAGAAGAAGCAGGGAAAGAAGCAAGAGGGCGGATCTCGGGACCATCGGTCACCTCCTCGAAGGGCGAACGCCCCCCATTCGAAGCGTAGTCCCAAAGGCGTGGCGGGTCAAGGGGCGTAGCCGATCCGGCGTAGCCGACCCGCCCGGCCCGACCGCTCGGTTCCCCGGGGAACGGTCAAGAGGTCGCGTCGGCCAAGACCCTCCATCGCTCGAGGTGGTCCAGGCCCGAGACGGAACGGAGATACGGCTCATCAAGCTCGGCTCCCTGGAAGGACTCACCCTCGCTCATCAGGTGTTCGAGGTAGTCGGTAACGTGAATGACCGTCAAAGGCGACACCACGCCCTCCCCCCGACGCATCGGGGCGTGATGCCAGAAAACAGCCTCCACCACAGCCTCCGGCAGTTTCCATCGTTCCAGCAGGACACCGCCGGCCTCCGCGTGATCGAAACCAAAGACCTGCTTCTCCCCAAGAAAGGCGGGCATTCCCTCCCCAAGGACAAGCTTGCTGACCTCCCGGTACTTAGCGGGCTTCTCATTGGCCATCAACAGCTTGCCGATATCGTGCAGAAAGGCGGCTGTGGCGATGTGGTCGACCATCGCCCGGGAATACCCTTCCTCGGCCGCGATTCGGCGGGCCAGCGCCGCGCAATTCATGCTGTGGCGCCAGAGTCCGGCGACGGTCAGACCCGCCATCTTTTTCGGCTCGAACATGGAGAATACCTCGACGCTGAGCACGAAGGTTCGAACCATCTCC